>JANYDJ010000210.1 GCA_025363675.1 Flavobacteriaceae bacterium
AACTTCTATATAATCTTCTTTTACCTCAACATGCCCAAGTTCATGCGATAACACAATTTTAAAATGTGCCAATAATTCCTTTGGAAATATCAAGGCCAATGTCTCTTTCTCTAGTCCCATTTTTTGGAAGCGAAAATTAAGGCTTTTTTTATTCTCTCCCGTTAAAATTAATGTGATCCAACATATACCGATAATTAACAAAAACATATAGCATAAAACAAAAAAGAGCAGACCAAATGGCCTGCTCTTTTATAATATTATTGAACTAAAATATTAGTTTACAAGTTGTCCTACAACATTAAATCGAACTGTTGCACGCATTTGCACTGCATTAAGTATGGGTGCGTTTGTGTGACCCGATAGGCGAAATTGAGCTGAGCTTGATTTAAGTTGTGAAGCTAAGTCAACATCAGCTATATCTAAGTTGATAGAACGAGCATGTGTGGCAGGAATTGGATTTTTTGAAGCAATTTTTGTTTCGTTCTGATTATCGAACTTGCAAAAAGCTTCGGCCCATGATACCACATCGAATGTAGTATTATTTTGGTCTATTATGTCCAAGGTTATATAAGCAATCTTAATTGACTTAATCTGAGAAATGCTAATACTGTTTGCTTTTGCCAAACTATCTAGGTTGTAATCTAGTTTGCTTAGTACAAAAGTCATGTCGCCAGCTTGAGGGGTGACAGGAACAGTGAATTCTACAGTTTTAGGGTTGAGGTCAAATTTGACTTCCAGATTTTTTTTGCTGCATCCCGCAACAAATACTAAAGCGGCCAAAGCCACAGGTGTGAATATTTTTTTCATGTTGTTAAAGTTTTTTATACCCAAATTTGCTTGGGAATTGGTTTAGTGATTAACGAGTTCAAAATAAAGGCATTTTTCTTATACCGACAAACAAAATTTAGTGAAAAACTTTCATCTGCTTGAACAATTTATCCCTGCCGCTGCCGTGCCTCGGATAAACGTGCTATTGCAGCGTCATCCAGTAAACATACGCATTACAGGAAGGCGTGCCTCAAAATATGGCGATTTCCGTGTGCTGCCCGATGAGCACTTCCACGCTATCACTATCAATCACGATCTGAATCCTTATTCTTTTCTCATCACTTTTTTGCATGAGCTGGCTCATTTACTTACATGGCAAACTCACCGTAATAATGTTAGCCCTCATGGCAAAGAATGGAAAATGCACTTTAAAGTGCTCATGCATCCATTTATCGAAGAGCAAATTTTTCCCGATGATGTAAAGTACGCTCTAGTCCATTATATGGCAGACCCTGCTGCTTCAAGTTGTAGCAGTTCTTTGTTAATTAAAAGTTTGCGTAACCACGATAAACGGAAGAAAGGAATATTACTAGACGAACTAGCTATGGGCTCCACTTTTAAAATGGTGGACAGCAAAAGCTATCTGTTTCGCAAAGGTGAAAAAGCCCGCAAACGCTATAAATGTTTCGATTTAAATAGCCGCCGCGATTATTGGGTTAGCGGCCTTGCTGAAGTAATCCCTGTTCAAGAAACTTTGGGAATTTAATCTTTAATTACTTTTTTATAACCTGCTACTCCTTTGTCATTTTCAACTTTTACTATATAGATACCCGGTGCTTGGTTTTGCAGGTCTATGAGTATAGAGTTTCCCATTTTAATTTTATTGCTCATAATAGTTTTACCCGCGATATCCGATAACGTTATCTGGATATTTCCATTCTCTTGAGGTACTGAAATACTAATTATTCCATGAGTAGGGTTTGGATATATCTCAAAAAACAAAGATTCATTTACACTCGCCATACCTTTGATAATAGATTTAAACTGGATGTCTTTTTGCGAGCCCCAAAAATAAAGACCTCCCCGCTTTGTACCTATCAAAACATCGGGCAATGAATCGCCATCAAGCAAAGCGATAGCAGGGGATATATAAGTATGATAACTGGTATTTTCAAAAGTATCCGTTACATAATTAAACTGAAAACTGTCTGTTTCTTCTGCTATGCTGTTTATATATTTATTGGCATCCATATATAATCGCAGGTTCCCTTTAAGATTGCCAACCATTAAATCTAATTTACCATTTTTGTCAAAATCATACAATAAGGGTGCAGCCATACCGTTGTGCAGCATCATCCAACAATAGCAGGTGTAATCGAAAAAACTGTCGGAAACATTAATACTACCAAAGGTATCTGTTACAAACGTAAACACACCATTGGTATTTTTATAATAGTTCAATGACCCATTGAGTTTCCCAACTAGTAAATCATTATCACCATCTCCATCAACATCTCCTAAGGCTGGTGCAATAGCATTTCTTAAGTTGGTGTCAACAAAAAAATCTATATTTTGGAGGGTAAATGCTGGAGCATTCGTGCTACCAGTATTTTTCCACCAACGAACTTTTCCTTTTGAATGACCCACTATCAAATCAGGTAATTTATCTCCATCTACATCCCCAAATGTAGGATGTGGCCATGCTAATTTTAAACTTTGCATACCCAACCAATTACTATCTTCCAATATATATTCTGGCTTGTTTTTAGTGCCTTTATTAATATAATATTTTAATACCGACGTTGTATTTTGATTAATCATATTATCGCCCTCTGTGCCTACTATCAAATCCATCAAAGAATCACCATTAACATCAAAAAAAACAGGATTGTTAAAATGTCCTTCATCAATAGTTTGCTCCTGCATAAAACTATTAGTTTTATATTTAAAATCAGGCAATTTATTAGTTCCTACATTTTTAAAAAATTGTATATTGTTAATGTCGGCATTCACCTTTTCATCATTCGATGCCACTATCAAATCCAATACATCATCCGCATCTACATCGAGCAACATCGAAGCCGGAAAAGTATATGACCTGGCACCACCGCTTACTTCATATGGAAGGTACAGTGTGTCCTGGGCAATGGCGGTATCATAAGGCCAACTATAGTCTTTCTTACCATTCTTAATATATAATACTTCTGCTAGAGAGGCATCGCCCAGCAATAAATCTTTGTCGCCGTCATTGTCGAAATCATAAGCTGTTATGCAGGTGCCTGCATGTGCGTGCCGTTCATAAAATTTATCACACGTCATTCCAAGTTGTACCTTATTATCACCCGCTGGCAAAGTAAATCCTGCGTAACAATCATCAGCATAATAGTACATCAAACTATCTTTGGGTAATTTTCGCTCCACCTGCACATTCTGATACATAGTTAAATAACCTCCTGATAAATCTGTTACTATAATATCATAGTCTCCATCATTATCCATATCATTTATTTCAGGATACATGATAGTAAAACAAGGAAGATTAATGGTAGAAAAACCAAATACCAAAGAATCAACAAAAGTAAATAACGAGTCTGGTCTTCTTTCAAAAACTAATTTTCCTGCTGATGATTTATTATTATATACAATAATGTCGGAAAAATCGTTGGTAAAGATATCCAAATCTCCATCTCTATCATAATCTACCATTCTAAACCAATTATTTATTTTTGGGAATTGAGCAGTAAGGAATGCGTCATAAGCCCATAATGGTGTTCCACTTTTAGCTGTATCTGCATATATGGAAACAGTGGCTCCCACACGGTCAAACATTACCAAATCTTTACGACCATCGAAGTTTGCATCAATAGTAGCAAATTGTGGAGCAGTTATTCCTCCGGTAAACGGGTGCCGGTAAAAATTATTTGTTTTAAAATTTTTAAAAATTTGAGGCTGCGTAGGATATAACTTTATTTGTGATTTAGCTTGGCTAAAAAAACAAATGAATGTTATTATTGTGAGTATTTTTTTCATCATAAATATTTTTCAAATATAAGGGCATTTATTAATAGGATTTCATAAAATTAAACAGTAAAGAAAAAGGCCGGCGTCATTATAAAATCAAGCGACCTTTTTTATGTAACCGCAAATCCTTTAAAAAATATTGCTCTGTAGTGTGATACAAAGCCTAAAATTGCAGGACTTATTTCTACCCTAAATTAACCAATGAATATGAACCTGGAAGAACTTTACCACAAATACTTAAACTGTGGTTTTGTAAGTATTGACTCACGAACCCTCCCAAAAGGTTGCCTATACCTTGCAATAAAAGGAAAAAAATTTAACGGGAATACTTTTGCCCAAGAGGCTTTAGATAAGGGAGCCGCCTATGCAATAGTGGATGAGGTTGAATTTGCAAACCATGAAAATATTTTTTTGGTGCCCGATGGACTATTATTTTTACAACAGTTGGCCCATCGGCATCGGCAGAGTTTTAATATCCCCTTTATAGGAATAACGGGCTCAAACGGTAAAACTACTACCAAAGAACTGATGCAAAATGTGCTAAATAAAAAATACAACACACATGTAACCAAAGGAAACCTGAACAACCATATCGGATTACCACTTACGCTGCTGTGTATGCCCACAAATACCGAGATCGCCGTAATTGAAATGGGAGCAAACAAAATTGGCGACAATGCTGAATTATGCGAAATATTCGACCCCAACTTTGGTGTGATTACAAATATAGGGAAAGAGCACTTGGAAGGTTTTGGCAACATAGAAGGTGTGGCGTTGGGCAATAGTGAATTGTTTTATCATTTACAAAAAAATGGAGGAACCGCATTTGTAAATATCCAGCAAGATTCAGTGGTAAAAATGGCCAACATGCTTACCAATAAGGTAACTTATGGATTGGATATTACTGAAGCGAATTATTCGGCCAATGTTTTGTCATTAAACCCATCTATCAAACTTAAAGTAAATGATATAGAAATAAATTCCCCGCTTTTTGGTGGCTATAATGCCGAAAATATAATCACTGCTATAACCATCGGTTTATATTTTAACATATTTATTGAATTAATAAAAAAAGGAATAGAAGAATACGCTCCCGCCAATAATCGTTCACAAGTAATTGAAAAAAATACAAATTATATTATTGTAGACTGCTATAACGCCAATCCGAGCAGTATGGAAATTGCTATAAAAAATTTTATGAGCATGTCCCTTCCTGGCAAAAAAAAAGTTTTAATGCTTGGAGACATGTATGAAACAGGGGCATTTGAAAATGAAGAACATGAAACAATAGCTAAATTAGTTTTAACTTTAAACCCTCACAAAGTGTATTTATGTGGGAAAGCATTTGGTTTACAAAAAAACTTTTTGAAGTGTGAATGGTTTGAAACTTCGGAAATGCTTTGCGAGCATTTAAAAACACCCCCCATTACCAGTGCTTCTATTTTTATAAAAGGGTCGAGAGGAATGCAAATGGAAAAAATATTAGATGCCCTATAAACGCAAATCATTTTTGAAATCGTTTTTATTTAGATATATCAAATCAATCTGTGTAAGAATTTGTTATATAGCAATATGAAAATAAACAATTTCCTAATCTATATCTTTAAAAACATCAAATCGTTACTATATACTAAACCTTTTTGGGTTTTCATATTCTCCCTCTGCATGCAATATGGCCATGCCCAGCTAACAATACATCACCCACATAGAAAGCATTCCGATACTTTGGTAGGAGGAAAAGACGTAATGGATGTGCTAAAAAAATGGACCCATAAAAAAAAATCTGCCTCGGCACAGCATGTTATAATAAAACCCGGGGTTCCATACTTTGTATTTATTCCTTGCTTTGGTTATGCCCAGCATACGGGCTTAACTGTGTGGAGTTCACTAAATTGTTCTTTCTATACTGATAGTATATATAAAGAAAATATATCTGTTCTGTATACTAGCATAGAATATACGCAAAAACAGCAGTTATCTGCCCTGCTCTCCGCAAATGTTTGGACAAAAGGGAATCAAATTAACTTGTTAAGCGACATTAGATTCGAGCTATACTCTCAATCGACTTATGGGTTAGGAGGGCAAAGCAAATTAACCGATGTGGACAGGATTTATTATAACCACTTGAGGATTTATCAATCTTTTCAAAAAAAAATAGCACGTGATTTTTTGGCGGGTATTGGGTATAACCTAGATTATTTCTTTAAAATAAGAGACCAACAAAAATTGATTGGTCCGCAAAGCACCACTGCTTATTCGCAATACGATAGTGCCTCCAAAAATGTGGCATCAGGTGTTTCCATTAATTTATTACACGATGCTCGCCGAAATTCTAACAACCCAGTCAACAGTACTTATTTCAACCTCATGTATACTCAATGTGCAACGCGTTTGGGTAGTGACCATAATTGGCAGTCACTATTTTTAGATTTTAGAAAATATATCAAATTGTCGAAAAATTCGAAAAATTTATTGACTTTTTGGAACTTCTATTGGCTCACTTTAGGCGGCAAGCCCCCCCTATTTTGTGCTTCCTAGCACCGGTGGTGATACCTATGGCAACTCGGGACGCCAATATATTTTAGGTAGATACCGAAGTAATAATATGTTATATTTCGAATCAGAATATCGCTTTACCATAACGCGTGACGGACTTTGGGGTGGTGTGATATTTACAAATTTTCAAAGCCTATCAAATAATGTCAATAACCAATTCGACAATTTAAAAGGAGGCTATGGCGGTGGATTTAGACTTAAAATTAACAAAAAATCAAATATTAATCTCATTATCACTTATGGGTTTGGTGCAGCAGGAGCTCAAGGACTCTTTTTTAATTTAGGAGAAGTATTTTAAAAGTATTATTTTTAGATCAGAAGCAACCAAAATTCTAAATATGGATATCTTGTTGTTAGTTATCGTGTTTTGTTAAGCTTGGTCTTTGTAAATTTGCACTGTGATATGTTAAAATCGAAAATTGTATATGTAATCATTTTCCTATTTATGAGCTACGTAATTAGTGCACAAAAAATGGAGGATGAAGAAAAATACCATGTTGGTGTTACTGCCGGTATCGCCACAGGATGGTATCGAAGTGACAGACTAAATGTGCAGGGGGATAGTGTAAAATATTCCACTAAACCTCATGCCGGTTTTTCTGTAGGGCTATACTCTCGGCAAAAAATGGTTAATATATTTAAACCTTTTTACAATAAGCACGAAATTAAGAATTGGTACTGGCAATTCGAAATTAGTGGTTCTTATCGTGGTAGTAATTATAATTATTACGAAGGCCCAAAAGACTCAGCGGGCAATTATATTTACAATAGTCAGGGCAAAGTAGATAGCTATACGCAGAAAAAAGACTCTGGACGATTTAACCGCATTACTACATTTGGATTGGAAATCCCCATTATGCTAGTTTGGGATATTGGGAATAAACAAAAACACCAGATTTTGTTTGGTGCTGATA
Source organism: Flavobacteriaceae bacterium (assembly GCA_025363675.1). Taxonomy (GTDB): domain Bacteria; phylum Bacteroidota; class Bacteroidia; order UKL13-3; family UKL13-3; genus CANJUD01. Next base: position 7,260 of record JANYDJ010000210.1, read on the forward strand.
TAAACTATTTATTTAGTTGGGAATTTTATAGGGCGAAAGACCCATTCCCTGTATATTTTGATCCTGGTGGTTATAAAACTGATTTTTTTGAAAAATTTATTAACCCACACAAATGGAATAGTAGTGGTTTATTAGGATACCAATACTCAGGCGATGTGTGTGGATTTCGAGCAATGTTTCGTTGGGGATTTTTCAATGTAAATAATAATATTGTTGTTGATTTTAACCCTCAAAATAACAAACCAACCGCTACTATTCATGGATATCTTATTCCAGTTGCTATAGATTTAAACATTATTTTTTAATGTTAGACAAAATTTAGTCATAATTAAAAATCTCCCACTTTTATTCGTCAAATCCAAAAGGCTTAAATGTTTCTTTTTATTCCACAATAAAAACATAAATTTTTATTACCTGTAAATCAAGTAAAAAGAGTGCGAGTAGAAAATTTTATCAAAGGCTTATCAAGAAATTCGCAAGCCCTGTATTGTTTTTAATACGAATAGGTCTACATTTGCAGTCCTTTTTTGGGCAGGAATGCCTAGATTAAGTTCTTAATATATTGATAAACAAGGTGTAGGCCACTTTAGCTCAGCTGGTAGAGCAACTGATTTGTAATCAGTAGGTCGCTGGTTCGATCCCGGCAAGTGGCTCTAAAAAGGGGAGATACCAGAGCGGTCAAATGGGGCAGACTGTAAATCTGCTGAGAAATCTACGAAGGTTCGAATCCTTCTCTCCCCACGACGCTGCACATCTTTTTAATTTGAAATATTGCTTCCTATAATATTTCAAATTAAAAAAAAACTCTGCGGGAGTAGCTCAGTTGGTAGAGCGACAGCCTTCCAAGCTGTAGGTCGCCGGTTCGAACCTGGTCTCCCGCTCAAATCCAAGCTTTAGCCATGCTTGGCTGCTGCGAAAAAACACAAAAGGCGAAAGCCATTGTAGCTCAGTGGTAGAGCACTTCCTTGGTAAGGAAGAGGTCGGCAGTTCAATCCTGCTCAATGGCTCAAATAATAAGAAGAAGAAACAATAACAATAAAACAATTAATAAAAACTAACAAAAATTAAATTCTACTAAAATGGCAAAAGAAAATTTCGACCGTTCCAAACCACACGTGAACATCGGTACCATAGGTCACGTAGATCATGGTAAAACCACCCTTACGGCTGCCATTACCAAAGTGCTAGCCGACGCAGGACTATCAGAAGCTCGTTCATTCGAATCTATTGACTCAGCTCCTGAAGAAAAAGAACGCGGTATTACAATTAACACCGCACACGTAGAATATTCTACAGCAAACCGTCACTACGCTCACGTAGACTGTCCAGGTCACGCTGACTATGTTAAAAACATGGTTACTGGTGCTGCCCAAATGGATGGAGCTATATTGGTAGTTGCGTCAACAGATGGTCCTATGCCACAAACACGTGAGCATATTCTTTTGGCTCGTCAGGTAGGTGTTCCTCGTATTGTTGTGTTCATGAACAAAGTGGACATGGTAGACGATGAAGAATTACTTGATTTGGTTGAACTAGAAATTCGCGAATTGCTTAACAAATATGATTTCCCTGGAGACGAAATTCCAATTACTCGTGGTTCAGCTCTTGGTGGACTTAATGGTGATGCCAAATGGGTAGGAAAAATTATGGAACTTATGGACAGTGTTGATTCATATATTCCAGTACCTCCTCGTGCGGTTGATTTGCCTTTCCTTATGCCAGTAGAGGATGTATTCTCTATCACAGGTCGTGGAACTGTTGCTACAGGTCGTATCGAGCGTGGTGTAATTAATATTGGTGAGCCTGTTGACATTATTGGTATGGGTGCTGAAAACTTGAAATCAGTTTGTACTGGTGTTGAGATGTTCCGTAAACTATTAGATCGTGGTGAAGCTGGAGACAATGCTGGTTTATTGTTACGTGGTATTGAGAAAACCGATATCCGTCGTGGTATGGTTATTTGCAAACCAGGTTCAGTTCATCCACATACTGATTTTAAAGCAGAGGTATATGTACTTAGCAAAGACGAAGGTGGACGTCACACTCCTTTCTTCAACAAATACCGTCCTCAGTTTTATTTCCGTACCACAGACGTGACTGGCGAAGTTATGTTGCCTGATGGAATGGAAATGATTATGCCCGGTGATAACGTATCAGTTACTGTTAACCTAATCCAACCTATCGCTATGGAAAAAGGTCTTCGCTTCGCTATCCGTGAAGGTGGACGTACCATTGGTGCTGGACAGGTTACTGAAATTATTAAGTAATTAACCCAAAAAGAGAGTAAGCCATAAGCAACCGTTTATGGCTTACTTTATCCATAAACGGGCATAGTTCAATGGTAGAATAGAGGTCTCCAAAACCTTTGATCTGGGTTCGAATCCTAGTGCCCGTGCAATAAAACAATAAATAAACAAGAGAGTTATGAGCAAGTTTTCAGAAGCAATAGAAACAACAACAGACGAGTTAAAAAACAAAGTAACCTGGCCTACTTGGCAAGAGTTACAAAGTAGTACTGTACTAGTTATGGTTGCAACCTTAATTCTAGCTGTAGTAATAGGAGTTATTGACTTGGTTGGCAGTCAGCTAATCAATCTCTTGTATCAATTGGCTTAACTAACATAATAATAAATAAAGGTACACATGGCTCACGATTTTAAATGGTACGTTGTCCGTGCCATAAGCGGGCAAGAAAGAAAAGTTAAGTCTTATATTGAGGCTGAACTTACTAGAGAAGGTTTGATGGACTATGTTCCGCAAATCCTTATCCCTATGGAGAAAGTGTACCAAGTAAAAAATGGTAAAAAAACCACTAAAGAAAAAAATTACTTCCCAGGATATATACTTATTGAAGCTGATTTGACAGGTGAAGTTGCACCTACTATTAAAGCTATTAATGGCGTAGTTGGCTTTTTAGGAGCTAAAGACGGTGGCCCCACACCTCTGCGTCAAAATGAAGTGAACAGAATATTAGGAACCATTGATGAAGTTTCGGAAAAACCCGAAAGCATGATGGAACCTTTTATCGTTGGAGAAAACATCAAAGTTACGGATGGCCCATTCAATGGATTCTCTGGTTCAATTGAAGAAGTGATGGAAGACAAGAAAAAACTAAAGGTGATGGTGAAAATATTTGGCCGTCGTACTCCTTTAGAACTTAATTATTTACAAGTAGAAAAAGAATAAGATACAATCATGGCAAAAGAAATTACCGGATACGTTAAATTACAAGTCAAAGGCGGTGCTGCTAATCCAGCCCCTCCAATTGGCCCTGCTCTAGGATCAAAGGGCATAAACATTATGGAGTTTTGCAAACAGTTCAACGCCCGTACCCAGGACAAACCTGGCAAGGTGCTTCCCGTTCTGATTTCTGTTTATAATGATAAGTCTTTCGACTTTATCATCAAAACCCCTCCAGCAGCTTCACAGTTAATGGACGCAGCAAAAATCCAAAAAGGTTCTGAAATGTCTAACCGTAAAAAAGTAGGCTCTGTTTCTTGGGATCAAGTAAAGGCTATTGCTGAAGACAAAATGCCCGACCTTAATTGTTTCACAATTGAGTCAGCCATGAAAATGGTTGCAGGCACAGCACGTTCATTAGGATTAACGCTTACTGGTACTTCACCTTTCTAATTGAATAAACAAAATGGCAAAAATTACTAAAAAAAGAAAAGCAGTTATAGGCAAAGTTGATGCTAACAAGAATTATACTTTGAACGACGCTTCTAAATTGGTTAAAGATATTACCTACACCAAGTTCGATGCTTCTGTGGATTTAGACATCAGGTTGGGTGTTGACCCACGTAAAGCCAATCAAATGGTGCGTGGTATTGTGTCATTACCCCATGGTACTGGCAAAAATAAAACAGTATTGGTACTATGCACTCCTGATAAAGAAGCCGAAGCTAAAGAAGCCGGTGCTGACCATGTTGGGTTGGACGACTATATAGCTAAAATTGAACAAGGTTGGACTGATATTGATGTAATAATCACTATGCCTACAGTAATGGCTAAACTTGGTAAACTTGGCAAAGTATTAGGTCCTCGTAACCTTATGCCAAACCCAAAATCTGGTACCGTAACTATGGATATTGGCAAAACAGTAAAAGAAGTAAAAGGCGGTAAAATCGACTTTAAAGTTGATAAAGCTGGAATAATACATACCTCTATTGGTAAAGCTTCTTTTAGCCAAGATAAATTATATGACAATGCAGTTGAACTATTGGTAAGTATCTCAAAGTTGAAACCATCTTCAGCCAAAGGAACTTATATGAAAAGTGTTTGTATGTCATCAACAATGAGTCCTGGAATTCTTATCGACCCAAAATCAATTCCTGGCATTTAATTTAAAACATAAGGAGATTAATAATCATGAAGAAAGAAGATAAAATAGCTGTAATAGCTGAACTCACAGAGGAGTTCAAACAATATAACAATATATATATATCCGACTCATCGGGTTTAACTGCTGCTGCCGATAATAGTCTCCGTAGAGAACTATACAAAAGCGGTATCAAAATGGTGATTGCTAAAAATACCTTAATCCAAAAAGCTATGGAAAATAGCGGTAGAGATTTCTCTGGATTGTTTGGTACTTTAAAAGGCACATCAGCATTAATGTTTTCCGATGATATCAAGGCTCCTGCAAAAGCTATCAAAGCTTTTAGAAAAAAAGGTGAAAAACCTGCACTTAAAGGTGCTTGGATTGATTCAGATGTGTTTTTGGGCGATGCTAGCTTAGAAGCATTAATCAATCTTAAAACTAAAAATGAACTTATCGGTGAAATTATTGGTCTACTACAATCACCTGCCAAAAATGTTATTTCTGGCTTGCAAAGTGGTGGTAATAAACTTGCCGGTATTATCAAAACTCTTTCAGAAAGAGCATCATAACCTAGGCTTCCAACGCAATTAAAAATATACAATCATTAATTTTAACAATTTAAAAACACAATAAATAACATGGCGGACTTAAAAGCATTTGCTGAACAGTTAGTTAATCTTACAGTTAAAGAAGTTAACGAACTAGCACAAATTTTGAAAGATGAATACGGAATTGAACCAGCAGCAGCAGCTGTTGCAGTAGCAGCTCCTTCAGCAGGTGGTGGCGAAGCCGCTGTCGAACAGTCTGAATTCGACGTAATTCTAAAATCGGCTGGTGCAGCTAAACTAAACGTAGTGAAATTGGTAAAAGACCTTACAGGACTTGGACTTAAAGAAGCTAAAGACTTAGTAGATGGTGCTCCAAAACCAGTAAAAGAAAAAGTTTCTAAAGCAGATGCAGAAAGCTTGAAGAAAACTTTGGAAGAAGCTGGTGCTGAAGTTGAAATCAAGTAATTGGTTTCATAAAAAACTTGTTATTCAGACCTCAGGTGTTCAACACACTCGGGGTCTGATTTAACGTATATAGAGGTTACATCGTTTGACCTCTCAAAAAAACCGGACGATAAAAACAGCCAACGGATTGAAAAATCCGTCTTAGGACTTTTAATATAAACTATTACCTTGGCAACTAAAAATAACAACACCAGTCTTCGCATCAATTTTGCGTCGCAAAAAACGATTATCGATTATCCAGACTTTTTGGATATACAACTCGAGTCGTTTAAAGAGTTTTTCCAGTTAGAAACTTCTCCTGAAAATAGGAATCATGAAGGTCTTTTTAAAGTATTCAGCGAAAATTTCCCTATCACAGATTCAAGAAATATATTTTTGCTTGAATTTCTTGACTATTTTGTTGATCCCCCACGCTACAGTCTAGATGAGTGTATCGAAAGAGGATTAACTTATGGAGTACCTTTAAAAGCAAAACTAAAACTTTCGTGTAGCGATAAAGAGCACGAAGATTTTCAAACAATTATACAAGATGTATACTTGGGAACTATCCCATACATGACCCCAAAAGGTACCTTTATTATTAATGGTGCTGAGCGTGTTATTGTAAGTCAGTTGCATCGTTCACCAGGTGTGTTCTTCGGACAAACCTATCATACGAACGGCACTAAATTATACTCTGCTCGTATTATTCCTTTTAAAGGAAGCTGGATTGAGTTTGCAACTGATGTAAATAACGTAATGTACGCGTACATCGACCGTAAAAAGAAATTCCCAGTAACTACTTTGTTAAGAGCAATCGGATTCCAAACCGATAAAGATATATTGAATATTTTCGATTTGGCTGAGGAAATAAAAGTCTCCAAATCTGGATTGAAAAAAGTAATAGGTCGCAAACTTGCTGCAAGGGTACTTCGCACTTGGATTGAGGATTTCGTTGATGAGGACACCGGTGAGGTGGTATCAATTGAACGAAATGAAGTAATCCTCGAACGTGATACTTTGTTGGAAGATGCAAACATTGACCAAATAATAGATGCCGGTGTAAAAACAGTCATCCTGCATAAAGAAGATGGTAACCATAATGATTTCGCAATCATTCTTAATACCCTGCAAAAAGATACATCGAACAATGGCAAAGAAGCTGTTGAACAGATATACCGTCAATTACGTAACAGTGAAGCCCCCGATGAAGAAACTGCCCGTGGAATTATCGAGCGTTTGTTTTTTAGCGATAAACGTTACGATTTAGGCGAAGTTGGTCGTTATCGTATTAACCGTAAATTAGGTAAAGATACCGACATGAACGTTAAGGTTTTGACCAATGATGACATTATTGCCATCATTAAGTACCTTATTGACTTATCAAACTCAAATGCAGATGTAGATGATATTGATCACTTGAGTAATCGCCGCGTGCGTACTGTGGGTGAGCAATTATATGCTCAGTTTGGCGTAGGACTAGCTCGTATGGCACGTACCATTCGTGAACGTATGAATATCCGCGACAATGAGGTATTTACCCCTACAGATTTGATTAATGCTCGTACCTTGAGTTCGGTTATCAACTCTTTCTTTGGTACCAACCAATTAAGTCAGTTTATGGACCAAACAAATCCTTTGGCTGAGATTACACACAAACGCCGTATGTCGGCTCTGGGCCCAGGTGGTTTGAGTCGTGAACGTGCTGGTTTTGAGGTGAGAGACGTGCATTATACCCACTATGGCCGCCTTTGTACTATCGAAACTCCTGAGGGACCAAACATCGGTTTAATTTCGAGCCTATGTGTTCATGCCAAAGTAAATGGTATGGGCTTTATTGAAACCCCATACAGAAAAGTGACTGGAGGAAAAGTTTCATCAGATATAACCTATCTAAGTGCTGAAGACGAAGAGGGAATGACAATTGCCCAGTCTAATGCCACTGTAAATGATGCTGGTAATTTTATGGAAAAAGGTGTAAAAGCCCGTAAAGAAGGTGACTTCCCAATGGTTGACCCTGTTCAGCTAGATTATATGGACATTGCTCCTAACCAAATTGTATCAATTGCAGCTTCATTAATTCCTTTCCTTGAACATGATGACGCTAACAGGGCTCTGATGGGCTCAAATATGCAACGCCAAGCTGTTCCTTTGTTAAAGCCTGAGTCGCCAATTGTGGGAACAGGGCTAGAAGGTAGAATAGCTCGTGACTCAAGATCTATGATTACAGCCGAAAGAGAAGGCGTAATCACTTATGTGGATTCAAATGAAATCCGCATTAAGTATGATATGAGCGAAGAAGAAAAAATGGCTAATTTCGATGATGAAGTAAAATCATACCGCCTTACCAAATTCCGTCGTACCAACCAAAATACCAGCATCAACCATAGACCTATTGTAAAATCGGGTCAAAGAGTGAGCAAGGGTGATATTTTGGTAGAAGGTTATGCCACAGAAAAAGGCGAATTGGCTCTAGGTCGTAACTTAAAAGTGGCGTTTATGCCATGGCAAGGTTACAACTTTGAGGATGCTATTGTAATCAATGAAAAAGTAGTGAGAGAAGATTGGTTTACCTCTATCCACATTAGTGAATATGAACTTGAAGTTCGTGACACCAAACGTGGTGAAGAAGAATTGACCAATGATATACCAAACGTGAGCGAAGAAGCTACACGCAACTTGGATGAGAATGGCTTGATTAGAATAGGAGCAGAAGTACATGAAGGTGATATTCTTATTGGTAAAATTACACCAAAAGGAGAAACTGAACCATCGCCCGAAGAAAAACTATTGAGAGCTATTTTTGGAGACAAAGCTGGTGATGTGAAAGACGCTTCGCTGAAAGCACCACCATCGACTATGGGTATTGTAATTGACAAAAAATTATTTGCCCGTGCCAAAAAAGACAAACAGAAAGCTGATGAAAAAGTGCGTATTGCTAAAATTGAAGACAAGCATAGCAAGCAAATGGCAGCATTAAAAGTAATTTTGGTCGACAAACTTTTCACTGTGGTAAACGGAAAAACTTCTCAAGGAGTTTCTACAGTTTATGGCGAAGAGATGATTCCAAAA
>JANYDJ010000102.1 GCA_025363675.1 Flavobacteriaceae bacterium
ATAGAGTTTGAACGAGACAACCAAGACTATCATATATATGTTCGTGGAGCTACTTTTGAAAATAACGGTGTAGGAATAGATATGTATGGAAGCCATACTACAAGCCAAGCCCCAAAAGGTTGTGTGATATGGGGAAATGAATTTAAATGGAATGCTTCATGCACTGGTGGTATGCCAACTAGTGGTGCATATGCTGGGGTAAGAACAGGAATGGGTGGAAATTTAAAATTCGATAATTTCTATATTGACAATAATACTTTTACTATAGACCAGCAGGTTCCTCAAAATATAGGTATCACTATTATATGTACTGATATTAATAACAGTGGGAACTATTATCACTCAGAGGTTTTTGAAAATACATGTACCAATAATCAAACAACCAATTTATATCATACTGCTTTACGAATACAATTATTTAATGATAAACTAGAACTACAATGTGGAAATCATTATAGTGGTTTTGACCACGACTGGAAAATAACTGGTGGCACAGCAAGTTTTTCATTAAAGGATCAAGGCGTGACGTCTACTAATAATGCGTGTACAAATATTTTCACTACAGGTAAGCCTGCCAATATATATGTTTTATATGTTACGCCCCCGATGACTAATCACTATTTTAGAAAAACTGCTTCTGCATATAATGTTACTACTAACAGCACAACCTACCTATCTCCTAATCTTACACTTGGAGTATGCTCTCCAGCTGACCCATGTAATATTGGAGGTTATACTATAACAAATGGCGGTGGAAATGGTGAGGGACTGGGATTTGCACCCAATATGAAACCCAAAATGGATTGGAAAAACAAAAATGAATTATATAATGGCGGTGGGACTGATTTTTACAGTTTAGACAACAACAATCAAATTAAAATTAGACCCAATCCTGCAAACGAGCAAATAGATATACTATATAATTTAGATATAAACGATGGAAGCATGGGTGAAATAAGTATCATAAATACCGATGGGAAACTGGTTAAAAAAGAATCAGTGTACGCACTTGCAAGTATTAAAACGATTGACATAGCTAATCTTGCAAATGGGATTTACCATGTTATATTAAACCAAAATGGGAAGTTGGTAGCAAGCTCAAAATTAGTTGTTGTTCATTAAAAACCTAAGATACTATGCGTTCAAAATATTTGTATATTGTTTTTGTGTTAGCATTATATAATTTTAGTGTTAATGCCCAAGAGGCCAACAACTGGATGTTTGGGGATAAAGTAGGGTTGAATTTTGCTACTGAACCGCCCACTGAAATAAGTTCAAGTATGTACTTACCTACTGGGCCCTGTTCTGTATCAGACCATAAAGGAAATCTGTTGTTTTATGGCAATGCCGACACAATAAAAAATAGATACCATAAGCCAATGAAAGGCATGCAATATAAAGCTCCTCTTATCCCGAATGGAGATGTACAGGCAGCAGTTGTAATACCATTTGTGGGGGACAGCAACAGGTATTATCATTTTATATCAGGCAATACTTGTTTTTACTCCGATAGCAAAGCCACCTTCAATAAACCTAGGGCTGTGGGATATCATATCATAAATATGCAAGGCGATAGTGGTTTGGGAGAGGTGGAACAACAATATACCCAACTGGTTCCATATAACTGTGACCGGATTACCGCTTGTAAACATGCCAATGGAAAAGATTATTGGGTCATAACTCATAGTGCTGATAAATACTTGGCAATCCCCGTCACAGAAATAGGAGTGGGCAGTCCAGTTATCTCAAAAATGGAAGAGTTTCATTACGGGTATAGCAATGCGATGGTTATGTCCCATGATTCCCGTTCCTTATATTCAAATGTAAATGCCGATTATTACCATTGCACCGAAAATAAAAACCTAACAGCTTTGTTTAAGTATGATTTTGACCCTGCCACAGGCATATTCAGCAATCAGGAGATAGTGGACAGTTCCGATTTTGAGAAATATCCAGACAGTTTGTTTGCTTTTGATGGTATTGCAATTTCACCCAACGATTCCATAATATATATAAATGTGAAAAATAGTCGTCACGACTATCAAGTTAACCAATACCTCAGGTTTAAAAACAAAAACCATTTGTATGAAAAGTATATTATAAATATCCCTTCGTGGGATATGGCTTGTGGTATTGGACTTGCTCCCAATGGTAAGCTATATTCGCAGGTAGGTTCATCCGCGTTTAAGGTATTAAGGATATTGGATAGGCCCGATATTTTTGGATCACAAGTAAAAAATTACAAGTCGACTTTCACACTCACTAATCCAAACTCATTATGGAGTGGCTTCGAGTTCCCAAATTTATTTTTCGAATACAAACGTGTTCAATTTGATGTAACAAATATGGAATGCGGAGGCAAGATATATATAGAAAATAAAAGCGATACACAACACTTTACAAGCATGACTATATATTGGGGAGACGGAGATAGTATTGTGCAAAGTAAAGGGAAAAATTTTACAAGAAACCATGACCATATATATACTAAACCTGGGATATATTTTATTAGAGTAATGGGGTTGGTGGAAGGTGGTAACAAAGTGTGGGGTAGCGATTCCATATTGGTCAGCCCAAAACTATATAAACCTAAAGCATCATTTACTACACAAAAAGAAATTGGCTGTCTGTACCAAAAGTATCATTTTATTGATGGCTGTAGAAGTGGTGATACCATTGGTGGCTATAACTGGTATTGGAATTTTGGAGATGGCACAAAAGATACTATATTATATAAAAACAAAGGCAAAGGCAGCATTTCACATTTATATACAAAGAGTGGATATTATACTGCCCAACTTATATTCTTTAATGGGATGTGTAGTGATACTTTTACCAATCCACAACAAATATATATAGCACCAGCCCCAAGGCCTGGTTTTACTGTTAGCCCAAGCTGGGGCTGTGTACCGCAACAAGTATATATAAAACCAACTTTTAACGATACTATTGTATGGGAAAAGTATTATATATATAATGATTCTAATATATTAAAATACAGTTACGCAAGCAAGCCAAGTTCGTCACCATCTGCAAAAGGATACAACTTTAACCACAAAGATTCGGGAATATACAAAGTAAAAATTTCGCTTGAAGGAAATACGGGTTGTGTAACACAAGACAGTCAATATATACAATTCGACACTAGGCCTGTAATGCATACAATCAATGATACATTTATTTGTAGTGGTGAGCAACTGCAACTAACCTCCGCCACAGGTTTATATAAATATTTTTGGAACACGGGTGATACCACCGCGAATATTACTGTAGATAAAGGAAACTATTACGCAGTAAAAGTAACCCATGGCTACTGTAGCGTTTCCCATTCGATCCATATAACCGAAGATTTTAACGAAAGCTGTAAATTTAAGGTAAATATATACCCCAATCCGTTTTCGCAGCAGTTCAACATCTCTATATATTCCAGAACTGAGCAAAACATACAAATTCAATTGTATGATATTTCAGGCAAGCAAGTAAAGAGTTATAATAATGTACCCGTAAATCAGTTTTCCACATTGCAACTACGCTATGATGATTTTGCCTCAGGCATGTATATTTTGCACCTCACCTCCCAAGAAAAGAAATACATTTATAAGATAGTAAAAATGGAAGACTAATAATCCCACCCCTCTCCGCAGCGGCGGACTTAAAATCCTGTTCTCACTTCTTCCCGTTCACATCTCTCACAGTATATATATATCTTGATACCGTTTCTGTTTCCGCTGCGGTTAATCTTGCTTTGGGAGCCATTGCTGCAATTGCCTTAGTCCATTCTTCTTCGCTGTAGCTTGGTATATCTTTGGCTTTGTGGCAAGTGGTACATTTGGTACTATATATATTATAGCCTTGCAATAATGATTCTTTGGTAGCATCGGGCCAGCGTTTTTTTGCTGCGGCTAGTTCTTTATCGGCGGGTGTAGTTAAAATAATTTTTGGGCCTGTACACTGGTAAAGTGTGAAAGAGGCAAAAAGTAGGATAGTGATAATTGTAATTTTTTTTATGAATATGTATAGTAATTTCTATCTCCGTTTCCCCAATTTAAAGTAACGAAGTATATTAAACCCAAAGTATAAATCGCCCTTGCTCCATTTGCCGGTAGTGGTGGGCAAAAATATATTTTCGACCATACCTTTTGAATTGCTCAATACCAGTTGGAAAACGTGCCCGCCCGTTTCTATATCAAAACCTATAGACAAGGGATTGGTGGTAGTACTATTTTTATAACGGTTCAGTACTGGATAATATTCCACATTAAAACGGGTGCTGCGGTTTATTCTAAAACTTCCGCCCACGCCCATTATATATAAATCATTGGGTTCATCAATAGCGGTTACCAAATTTTGATGGAAAAAAGTTGGCATAAGTTGCAGCGACATTTTAGGGCCAAACTTTCGTGCAATTAATAGTTGGTGGGTATATGACATGCGAGAAGATACAAAATTTTTGCGAGGCTCTAACGGCATCTCCGACCATTTTTTTGAAAACATTCCAATATTGGAAAGCCAGGTGATAGATAAAGGTTTGCTGTTTTTTCCCTTGGTGGTTTGGGTCATGAGTTTATATTTTATTAAACCCGTAAATGTTTTATTTTCATTGCTACGCCCCACTCCCACGGTTAGTTTATCGGTAACACCATAATCAAAACCCATAAACATTTGGGCATTGTCTATTCCAAAAAACTGGTAGGGCCCTTCGTTCACACGTCCAAAACGGTGATGTATTTTATAATCCAAATGATGTTTGGCAACGGTTTCGGTAGTATGCCCATTCACCAAACGGTTTCCTTTAAACATGCCCGATACAGGATCGGCCTTTTCGTTTGGGTCATCAACCAACAGTTCGTCTTGTGCTTGTATGTTTCCTGCCAATAGAAAAGCAGTAAGATATATATATAGTTTTTTCATTGTGATAGTTGATATTTTATTATTGTGGGTACGAGCGTTGTTGCCAGATTTTGAGTTGCGATATGGTGCAAGATGGAAGTTTAGATGCTTTTTTTGGCATCACCGAACAACCACTGGTTTGCTCAATGGTGCATAAGGCATTGCGGTTTGTAAACGCATCTACCAAACCCGCATAATTATCAGTAACCACACCTGACTGTGCCGAGGAGGTATTGTGGCATCCTGTTGTGCTACAATTTTGGTCCATAATAGTTTTTATAATGTTTCCATATACCAAATTGGTGGTGGTGGTATCGCAATTTGATTTCGGATATAGTCTATCTGCTTTGTCATAATAACAAGAGCTAAAACCTAAAATAGCAAAAGCAAAAAGCGTAAAAATAATTTTTTTCATGTTTATATAATTATAGTATATATTATTTTATAAATATTGGTTTTTTCTTGGCAAATATAAGTATGCCCACATTTTTTCTAAGCATTTCTAAAAATATTTTTTGGTGAGGGTTTCAGCAATATACGATTAAGAGTAAACGCTGCTATTTTTCAATCATACTCACCAGCACCGAATCCATGGGGCTGACCTTGGATGAAAAATAGCCCAAATATTTTCCGTTTTCGTCCAATAAAAATTTATTGAAGTTCCATTTTACCTCTCTGTCTTCCACATTGTTTAAATTTTTGCTGGTAAGCCATTGGTATATGGGGTGCTGGTGTTTGCCTTTCACATCTATCTTCTCAGTAAGCGGGAAGCTTATATGGTAATTTGAGGTACAGAATTGTTTTATCTGTATGCCCGAATCGGGCTCCTGAGCACCAAACTGATTGCAGGGAAAACCTATAATAACCAAATTCTTTTTATAAGTATCATATAATTTTTGCAAGCCTTCATACTGGGGGGTATATCCGCAATAGGACGCCACATTTACACATAATATTTTTTTGCCTTTAAATGCAGCCAAGTCTATGGGTTCGCCATCAATAGATTTTATTTTAAATTTATAAAATTCTTTTTCTACCGTTATATCATTGGGAGGTGCGGGTTTGCACATCAAATTTAACAGTCCGGCTAAAGTAAAAAATCCCAAAACTGATTTTGCTTTTTTTATCATATTATAATGTTTCTATATATTGTTTCACGTCTTCCATTAACCACTGTGGAGTAGAGGTAGCACCACAAATTCCCACTGACTTGCCCGATGAAAACCAAGCAGGTTCAATTTCACTTTTGCTACTAATAAAATGGGTATGGGTATTATACTCTTTGCACACATTATACAATACCATTCCGTTCGATGATTTTTTGCCTGACACAAAAATAATAATATCATACTTTGTGGCAAATTCACGCAATTGTATATCGCGGTTTGATACCTGCCTGCAAAGGGTATCATTAAAGCTCACTTCTACGCCACGGCTCTTCAGCTCCTCCTTAAGGGCATAAAGTTTTTTGGTGCTTTTTGTGGTTTGGCTATATAAAGCCACTTTGGGCGGCAATGTATAATTGTCAAGCTCATCAAAGGTTTCTATCACTGTGGCTTTGCCATTAGTTTGACCCACCAATCCTTTTACTTCGGCATGTCCGTGTTTTCCAAAAATAATGATAGGATTTTCATTGTTATGTGCTTCTCTAACCCTGTTTTGTAGCTTCAGCACAACGGGGCAACTGGCATCTAATAATTGTATATTGTTTTTAAGGGCTAGCTCGTAAGTATCGGGTGGCTCGCCATGGGCACGGATAAGCACCGTTTCGTGGTGCAGTGTTGCCAACCTTTCATGGTCAATTATTTCCAGTCCTTTTTTCTTTAGCCGTTCCACCTCCTCATCGTTGTGTACTATATCGCCCAGGCAATATAAGTGGCCTTGCTCATCCAAATAGTCTTCGGCCATTTGTATAGCATACACTACTCCAAAGCAAAAGCCGGAGTTGTCGTCGATAACAGCGTGCAAATTCAACATCTACTGCAAAAATAACCTGTGGACATTCAATAATTATAATAAAAAATAATCTCGCCTAAAAAGGAGAAGGTATTATAACAAACGTACTACCTTTGCATTTGTTTTACCAATCGCCATAATCTATGTTACATTTAGACGAAATCATCCAGATACTCAATGACCGCAGCCCTGAAAAGGTGGGGATGGGTTATCGTTTGGTGCAGTTTTTTAATCCTGTTACCATTATTGATGACCAAACACAGTATACACGAAATATTAATGGCACACCGCAAGAGGGGATTTGGCAAAAAAATTGGGTTGCATTTGCCACTGACGAATTTGGCTCCCCCATTTTTGTGGATATGGAAACCGAAAAAGTATATACGGCTAACAACGACAGTAGTGAATGGCAATCATATCATGTAGCCACTTCGCTCAACAATTATATAAATGCCCTGGTAGAGATTAACAATATTGCTGAGAATCGTGAAACTCCAGACCAGCTGAAAGAAAATCCGATTCCCGAAGCTATTTCCGATTCCATTATTGCATTGATAGACCATGCCAACCCCGGTATAGACCTTTGGTATTGGGAACTTTTTATGGAAAACTACGACGATGGCAATGATTTGGAAGAGCCTGATTTATAATAAAACTACCAAGATGAGATATATTTTTAGTGTTGCTTTTTTACTTTTTACCTCAAGTCTGTTTTCTCAAATTCTAGACTTCAATCCACCCGTTGCAGATTTTGGCGTAGTATATAGCAAAGACTCGCATACCACGGTGGTTCAAGTACGCAACAATACCGCTAAAACTTTAACTATATATAAAACCAAAGTATTTAGCAAGTATTTTTATACTAGTGATAGTGTTTTTGTGCTCCCTCCTTTTGGGCAAAAATCGGTTACCATTGGTTTCTCCCCGTTACACAATATTATACATGCTGCCGAATTATTTTTCTATATCCAAAATCATGGCACCGCAAATTTTCACCTATATGGCCAAGGGCGTTACAAAGAAAAGTATTATGATACCACAGAAAACCTGAGTGAAGAACCGCTGAAAAAATCACTACAAGTTATATTGGCCAAAAACTATAATAGTTTGGGATATAATACAGCCCGCGATAATATGTTTATGCAGTATGATAATGAAAAAAACAATGGGGCCGGTGCTTCGGTAAACACTTTAGAGTGTGTGTATACCGGACGGGTTATCACAAACTATTCAAACCGCAGCGATGCCCAAACAAATTATAACTTCAATACCGAACATACTTGGCCGCAAAGCCTGTTTAGCAGCCAAGACCCAATGGTGAGCGATATGCACCACTTGTTCCCTGTTGATGAAAATGCCAATTCAACCCGAAGTAATAATCCTTTTGGGGTGGTTAACAATGCACAGTGGCAACAAGGGGGTAGCAAATCGGTGAGCGGATTGTTTGAGCCCCGCGATGTGCACAAAGGCCGAGCTGCCAGAGCCCTGTTTTATTTTGCCATTCGCTATCAAAATTATAATAGTTTCTTAACCGGTCAAGAAAAAATTCTGCGTGAGTGGAATACCACCTATATCCCAACCACCAAAGACTCTTTACGCAATGAGGCCATTTATAAACTTCAAAAAAACCGCAACCCTTTTATTGACCATCCCGAGTTTGCCGATCGTATTACCAGTATCTCCAACTTAAGCAAAGCTGTATATAATGATAGCTTTTATATATTTGACTCTGTCATTAATTTATCGGGTAATTTGTACGATACTTTATTATATACTATTACTGCGACAGGATTGGGAAATCAAACACTTTTATTTACCCATATCAAAACAAATTTATTTACCATAGCTGTGGGTGCCATGAGCTGCGATGCTGGTTTTGCAGGTAATTTGAATTTGAATTACCTATGTACTTCGCCAGGTGTTTTTATGGATACTATTAAAATGGATTGTAATAGTGCCACTATTAAAAATGTGCAAATTCCTGTTAAAATAACAGTGTTGCCAAGCAGTATATATGATATAGAAAAAACCAATTCTATCCGCATTTATCCCAATCCCGCCCACCATAGTATTACTATAGATTTGAAGAACACTATAGGAAAATCTGTTTTAAAACTATATAATATCACAGGCCAACAAATAACAGAAACAGTATTATATAATAACTCCAACACTATTGATTTACCAAGCATTTCAGGAGTTTATTATATAGAAATATTTTGTGCAGGCGGGGTGAGTAAACACAAGGTGGTGGTTGAATAGTTCTAGCGAACCGTGGTCGACAACCCAGCAACAAACATATTGCGAATCTTATTCTAAATCGGTCCCAAAGCCCTCGCAAGACTGAGTCTTGTGAGTAGCATGGTGTCAGTCTCTGACTGACTTTGTGGATTCGTTTCTATAACCACATATACATAGTTCCATAACTAGTTTTTATTTCAATAATTTTTTCTGTTGTTATATTATTTACTGTTATATAATGCTCTTTTACTTTCAAGCTAGTTAGTTATATCTTTCCCGCTTACATTAAGCCTTACATCATAAGTGCCCGGAGTAGTATAAGTATGTGTGGGATTTTGATTGTGCGAGGTGGTGCCATCGCCAAAATCCCACGACCACCCAACAAACAATCTTATTCTAAATCGGTGCTGAGCTTATACCTACAAATGCGGTTATTATTTTTATCGGCAACAAATACCATCCTTTTGTAATAGCACACACCACTGGGCTCATCAAAATTAAACAATCCCTGCCCTTTGCCACCAAATGATGCATATATTTGTTTAGTGCTGCCATAGTTTGCTGGAGGGTTCACGCCTTCGTAGCCCCTTGCAGTAAACTGAAACAAAGAATCTTTGTTTGCATCTACTACAAATATATAAGCCGTTTGGTCGCCGGCAATATATACATCGGCAGGGTTTTCAAATCGATTGGCCTTATATAAAAAACTAAGCGACTTGCTATTATCATAGTTGAGCAAATTGGTATTTTCAGTATATATAATTCCAAAATCGGGGTCATTGAACTGCTTAATCCATAGCGTGCGGAACTCTATCTGTTGCGAGCTTGCTGCTTGTGTAACTATAAAATCGGGAGAGGGGTTTATACCGAAAACACGTTGTGGCGGTGCGGCAAAAGTAGCAATAGACGAAAGGCCCACTACCGATTTCAAACTAGCAGCATTGGGACTTAATCCATTTGCATACCCTGTATTGTTCCCGTCTTTGTCAAATATCAGTACATTGTTATCGGCAATAGCTGGCGAATTATCGGGCATAGGACCTGTGCGGGCCACATACAGTGTATTATCAGCAGTACAAGCAAGACCCGTAAATTTTACCTGTTCATCCTGAGCCCCAAAGCTGCTGCTGCGTGTACCATCGCAATAGGGATGGATTAGGGTATCAATAATTTGATAATTCCCAGTGGCGGTATTGATTAAATGATATACAGCGGCCACATTTTTTGTTTGTCCGCCCACTATAATATTTACCCTTCCTGCCACATAGGTATGCAAGCGTCTGTCTTGAGTAACATCGGTGGCTCCAGGTATATATATAGTTTGTTGTAAACGCCCTGCTTGGTCTACTATATTTAACCCTTTATCGTCCACTATATATAATAATTCATCAAAGCCCATCACAATATCCACTGGGTGCGAAAAGCCTGTAAAGAAAGGCTGAACAGGCACATAGCCCACATTTGATGGCACAAGGTTGGGGTCAATTTTTCCTTTTGCCAATATATCATCTACTGCTTTGTCTTTTTTGCTCCCCATGCACGAAGCAAAAAGACAAGAAATTGCCAATATATATATATAATACTTCTTCAATTTAGGGTACAAAATTAAATTCTGTTTTTAGTTGCTCCAATGTTTTTTCTATCACATTTATATCCATTGTTATATTGGTCAACGGGCGGTCATTCCCATCTTTGGATTGCTTAGAAATGGTATAGGCTATATCAACACCACCTATTAATTTCCCGAAAACGGTATAGTTTTTATCTAAATTATGATCGCCTGTTTTGTTGGTCACCACATAAAACTGACTTCCGCTCGATGCTTTCTGAGGATTGTTATCGCGTGCAGCACCTATGGCTCCATAATCATGTTTTAAACTATCAACAAACTCAGCAGGGATGGTATATCCTGGGCCGCCAGTGCCATCATTGGTTGGGTCTGAATCTTTGCTTAGGGGGTCTCCGCCTTGTATCACAAAATCTTGAATAATTCTGTGGAAAGTAGTATTGTCAAAAAATCCGGAGTCGGCCAGTTTTAAAAAATTGGCACGGTGCTGCGGGGTTTGTTTATATAACCACATATAACATGGTGCCAAAAGACGTTTTTATTTCAATAATTTTTTCGGTAGCCACAATCGGTGTATTGATGGGCGTGGTGGTTTTCTTTTTGCAGCCGCCATAAAGCAGGCCAGCAAACAAAATAATAAATGTTAGTTTTTTCATGGTGTTTTTTTTGGTATCAAGTAGTGAGTATCAGGTATTTGCTACCAGCTTTCGCCTACTATATCGCAATTCATTTATGAATTGGTTACGTACTTGATACCTGATACTAGCTACTTGATACTACTTTGCAAATATATACTTAGTTTTTTATTTTTGATGTTATCGATACGTGAACTTATTAATGCCCGCAGCTATAGGCTTCCTTTTCGGTTTCGGCTGCTTCTGTGCTTGGGGTTTCTTTGCTTTCTTTATTATACGTTTCCATATTTTTTAATATTTGTTGTTTCATCCACTTCTGTTGGGCCATCATGGTTTGCTGCTGCTCTATATCATAATATAATTTACCATCTACAAACGTTTTTTGGCATACCGCATAAATGCTTAAGGGGTTATTATTCCATATTACGATATCGGCATCCTTTCCTACTTTAATGCTCCCTGTTCGGTGGTCGATATGCAACATTTTTGCAGGGTTAATGGTGCAGAGTTTTATACATTCAGTATCGTTCATGTTGCCATATTTCATACTCTTTGCAGCTTCCTGATTTAGCCTGCGTGCCATCTCGGCATCGTCACTGTTCACCGAGGTTACAACTCCCATTTTGTATAATATAGCAGCATTATAAGGAATAGCTTCCATCACTTCGTATTTATAGGCCCACCAATCGGCAAAAGTGCTGGCCGCTACGCCATGCTTTTTCATTTTGTCGGCCACTTTGTATCCTTCTAAAATATGCGTAAAAGTATTTACTTTAAATCCAAAACTATCAGCAACCTGCATCAACATATTAATTTCGCTTTGCACATAACTGTGGCAAGTAATAAAACGTTTCTTGTCCATAATTTCTACCAATGCATCCAACTCCAAATCTCTTCTGGGTTGCAGCATATTCTTATCTGTCCTTATATTAAATCCCTCCCATTCCTTTTTATAATGTGTGGCTCTGGTAAATGCATCTACCATTGTCTGCTCTACGCCCATGCGGGTTTGCGGATAGCGAACGGTATTATGTTCGCCCCAATTACTTTGCTTTACATTTTCTCCCAAGGCAAATTTTATCTGCCCGCCCCATCCTTCAAATTTCATTCTTTCTGCATTTTCTCCCCACCGCATTTTAATTAATTGTGTTTGTCCGCCTATACAATTTGCCGAACCATGCAATAAGTGACTAGTAGTAACCCCACCCGAAAGTTGACGGTATATATTAATGTCTTCGGGAAATACCACATCGCCAATTCTCACTTCGCTGGTTACACTTTGTGTGGGCTCATTTACATCGCCGGTTATGGCAATATGGGAGTGTTCGTCAATAATACCTGGCGTGAGGAACTTGCCTGTTCCATCAATGGTTTCGCAGTTATTACAACTTATATTTTTTCCTATTTGTTTGAGTTTTCCCTCTGCAATTAATACATCGGTATTATTAAGTATTCCCTCATTTTCGGAAGTATATATGGTAATGTTTTTAATTAGATATGTTTTTGCCTCGGGCAATTTACTGTTGCCAAAAGCGATAAAAGGTTGGGGCAAATCTATACGAGTGAAAACTTTGATTGGTGTAGCAGAATCGGGAATAGCGTCACAAAATTTATCGAGTTGAACGGGTGTATTATTATTATATAACTGAATTTTTATTTTGTTAGATATTTTCTGCGTATCAATTAGCAACTCCATTTCTCCAATTTCTGGATTGGATTTTTTAACCGTATAATGTCCCTTTTCATAAACTACTTCGTGCTTCCACATCCCTTTACGGTCATAGCTTTCGGAGTTTACTATCATATTGTTTCCTTTATTTTTTAAATGTATATAATAGGGTTTGTTATTGATGATAGCAGTATAAATTCCCTCCATTTTCTGCTGTGCTTTTATATAGTTTTCATTGTCGTAACTTTCGCCTTGTATAACATTATTTGTTATTTCAAAACGGTCGCCAAAAAGGGTGTCGGTGCATATAATAAAATTGGCTAGTTTTCCGTTTTGTAAATTGCCCACCACGTGGTCTATTCCCATCAATTTTGCAGGAGTTTGGGTAAGGGCATTTAATGCCTGCGAAGGAGATAAACCATAAGCAACTGCTTTTTTTAGGTTCTTATAAAAATCATTTTTATTTTTTAAATCATACAGTGTAAAACAAAACTCAATCTTCGCAGAGTCCAATAAATAAGGGTTGTATGGCGACATTTGCCAATGCATTAACTGCAATAAACTATATTTTTCATTTACATATATATTATCCGTTTTGTATGCCAGTTGAAAATTGAGCGGGGTAATTACCGCACATCCCAAGTTCTTCAAATCATCCAAACGTTGGTATTCTCCTCCATCGGTTTTATATATATATTTCTGTCCAAACTCTTGAGAAATTTTCGCTGCTCTAAAAACATTCCATTTATTTCCCGCATCAAATATTTTGGGAAGTTTTTCGGTTTTTATATAATACTCCAAACTTAAATCTGTTTCTTTGTGCGTTGCTGTTTTATACCAAGCAATATCATAAAATGTTTGACGCAACAATGCAATAGCACCCATTAGCGAGCCCGGATACATTTGTGTAGAACTGCCTTTATTAAAGGAATAATTGGTGTTTACCAGGGGCGATACCATTACTTTGTTATCGCTTGCTTTGGCCAATGTTACCAAGCAACCTGTGCCTCGTGCAATTCCATCCATATTATGTGTAACCACACATCCAAAACCCAGATTGCGAAGCTGGGAAGCAGTTTTTTCGTCGGCATCAAATATTTCAGAAGCATTGGTTTCGGGTCTTATCGCTTCGTTTTGATTATAGGGGCCAGGTTTGCTGCTATTAAATTGATTGTTGGTGGGGTCTTTGGCTTTTTTAACGGGCATGCCGTAATTACTATATATATCGATAAAGGAAGGATATATATATTTCCCGGTTGCATCAATAGTATAATAGTCGTTAGGTATAGAAATATTCTTGCCGCACTGTTTTATTTTTCCATCTTCTATAAGTATAGTAGCATTTGCAATTTTAGTTTTTGAATCTATAAAAACGGTGGCGTGCACTACTGCAATTTTGTGCAAATGCGGTGTTTTTACATCGTTGTTATAATAATTTGTTTGGGCAAATATGGGTAACAACAAAACTTGTGACAAGATAAAGTATATAGTTTTTTTCATGCAGCTGTTTTTGTATCAGGTTGTGAGTATCAGGTATTGGCTGCCAGCGTTCGCCTACTATAGCCCAATTCGCTTGCGAATTGGTTACGTACTTGATGCTTGATACTCACTACTTGATACTGTTTGCAATATTATGAAAATAAAATTTAATGTGGGTACTATTTTTTCCCTAATATTGCACCCAATAAATCTTTAGGGGTGTCCATAAAACGGACTGAGATCACACCCTCAAAACCTGCTCAGGCTAGTACCTGCGAAGGGAAAAGAGTTAGAAGCTATTCTTGGCTTCTTTGTGTTTCTCACGTTTTTGTGACACTCCGTAATTAAAAAAACGGAAATGAAAAAAAATATCATCCTCTTTTTGTCTTTAATGGCAAACAGTGCTTTTGCACAAACTGACACAGCACAATCGCTTGACGAAGTTAACGTAAACGCCACAAGGGCAAAGGCAAATCCATCAAACACTTTGCTAAACAAAAAAGAAATTGATGCCAATAATACTGGCCGCGATTTACCCTATCTGCTTAACCGCACTCCTTCTACCGTTATCACCAGCGATGCGGGCAACGGCTTTGGGTACACAGGAATCCGTATCCGTGGAGTGGATGCCACCCGTATCAATGTCACTATTAATGGCGTACCAATCAACGATGCCGAAAGCCATGGTATGTATTGGGTGGACATGCCTGATTTTGCCTCGGGCACGGGCAATATACAGGTGCAACGCGGGGTGGGCAGTAGCACCAACGGCAACGCAGCTTTTGGAGCCAGTATCAATTTAAAAACACTGGACCAATCGAATAAAGCATATACAAATTTTGCTACTTCTTTTGGTTATATACTTCCTGAAAAAAGTGGATATGTTGCTGCTAAAAATAGTAGAACAAGTCAAAAATATACTATCAATTTTGGTTCAGGGAAAATCAATAACTGGACCGTGGATGGCCGCTTGTCCCTCATTAATTCTGATGGCTATGTATTGCGTAGTAAAGCCGATTTAAAATCGTATTATTTACAAGCTACCTATAATAAAAACAATACACTTTTTAAACTTATACATTTTGCTGGTAAAGAAATAACGGGACAAGCATGGAACGGTGTACCAGAATATATATTAAAAGGTGATGCAAATAATAAACCCAATAGAATATATAATGAGTTCGACTATAAAAATCAAACCGATAATTATCAGCAGAATTATTATCAAGCATTTTATACAAAGAAATTAAGCACATTTATTTTAAATACTGCTTTATTTTTTACAAAAGGTTTTGGATATTATGAAGAATATAAAGCTGCAGCTCCCCTAGCTTTGTATGGCATTACAAAAGACACAACCCATTCTGACTTAATACGCCGCCGTTGGTTGGACAATAATTATTATGGTGCTACCGCAAACGCCCAATTCAAACATTTAACTTTGGGGTTATTGGTTTCACAGTATGCGGGTAAAAATTATGGTGAAGTAATTTGGGCCAGAAATGCGGGCAATAGCGAAATTAACCAAAAGTATTATGATGGAAAATCGACCAAGAATGAAGCTAGTGTGTTTGCAAAGTATTATAATAAAATAAATGAAAAACTAAACTATTTTGTAGATATACAATACCGATATATTGATTATAAATTAAAAGGGAATGACGATAATTATGGTACTTTAGTAGATTATAATCATCATCTTAAATATAGTTTTTTCAATCCAAAAGCTGGGCTTAATTATGAAGTGAGCAAGAAAAATAAATTAAATATATATTATGGTATTTCCAATCGCGAACCTGTGCGTGGTGATATTATAATTGCATCAAACAAGAGTGTGCCCAAGCCAGAAATGATGCAGGATGTAGAGATAGGTTGGAATTATCATACAGATAAATTAACAGTAAATACCAACCTTTATTATATGTATTATAAAAACCAATTGGTGAACGATGGCAGTGTAAATGATGTGGGTGCTTATAACAGAATTAACGTGCCTGTAAGTTATAGAGCAGGGATTGAACTAGAAGCAAATTATCAGCTCAGTAAATTATTTACTATATATGGTAATGTTACTTTCAGCCAAAATAAAATAAAAAACTATAATGAATATTTAGACTATTGGGATAGTGGTGCTAACCTATTAAATAAAACATACAAATCTGTTGATATTGCTTTATCGCCTGCTGTTACAGGGTATGCACAACTTAGATATACCCCCACCAAAGATTTACAATTTGGAATTTCTACTAAATATATATCACGTCAATATTTAGATAATACCCAAAATAAATTACAAAGTATAGAAGCTTCTACGGTTGTGGATTTACAAGTAAATTATACCATCAGAACAAAAATGTTCAAACAAATTGATATATCTTTCTTAGCAAATAATATTACCAATACTACTTATACTACCAATGGTTATAGTTATTATACCTATATACAAGGCGGACAAAGGCAGTTTGACAATCGTTATTATCCCAATGCCCTTACCAATTTCTTATTGCAACTACGTTTTAGTTTGTAGCCTCGGAAGCCTTGGCGATATTGCGGCCAAGTACTACATATAAGGGACAAAATCCTGATAAAATGGTGAGGCTTACCAAACTTAGGTCCAGTGTATTTACGCCTGTTGCTTTTACACTAAAAAATACCACGGCTAGCGTAATAACAATGAGTCCGCCTACCAAATAAAATGGGTTAATTCTGTTCTTTTTCATTACTCTTTTTTTAAAATGATGATGCTGCAAAAAGACAACAGAAAATACGCTTGAATAATGATGATGCTCTGCTGTTTTGGGTGATTCTAATCATACAATCCCAAAAGATGCTTTAGTTAGCGTTTGGTGCAATGGATATTAAAGAACCGTCTTATCAAAAAATTCATATATTTTTGCACTTCTATTTTAAACTTTCAAAAAAAAGAGATACATGGAAAAAGACGCCAAAATATATATAGCAGGTCACCGTGGAATGGTTGGCTCGGCCATGCACCGCAGGCTGCAACAAGCAGGATTTACCAATTTTGTGCTGCGTACTTCAAAAGAATTGGATTTAAGAAACCAACAAGCGGTGACCGATTTTTTTGAGAAGGAAAAACCTGTATATGTATTTCTTGCTGCTGCCAAAGTGGGCGGTATTGTTGCCAATAATATATATCGTGCCGATTTTTTGTACGACAATCTTCAGATTCAAAACAATATCATATACCAAAGTTATAAAAATGGTGTGAAAAAACTCATGTTCTTTGGCTCTAGTTGTATCTATCCCAAAGCTGCCCCACAACCCATGAAAGAAGAATTTTTGTTAAGTGGAGTTTTGGAGCAAACCAATGAACCGTATGCCATTGCTAAAATTGCAGGGATTAAATTATGTGAGAGTTTTCGTCGCCAATATGGTTGTAATTTTATATCGGTAATGCCCACCAATTTATATGGGCCCAATGATAATTATCACCCCGAAAACAGCCATGTGTTGCCTTCTCTTATCCGCAAATTTCACGAAGCAAAAGCACAAAATAATCCAACCGTAACTATATGGGGAACGGGCAGCCCAATGCGTGAATTCCTTTATGCCGACGATTTGGCCGATGCTTGCTATCACCTAATGATGAACTACGATGAGGAGCTTTTTGTAAATGTAGGTTATGGCGAAGATCTTAGTATTAAAGATTTGGCTCTTCTCGTTAAAAAAGTAATTGGATACGAAGGCGAACTTGTTTTCGACACCACACGCCCCGATGGAACTGCCCGAAAACTAATGGACTCTACGCATTTATTCGCCACAGGCTGGAAACCCAAAGTAAGCCTAGAAGCTGGCATAAAACTAGCTTACGACGATTTTCTGAACAAACATATATTATAATAATCCCCGAATCCCAAATCCCAAATCCCGACCCCCAAAATGTCAAGCCACCACGTAGTAAGAGACAAACAAGAACCTGCACTTATTATAGCAAATGGCGAAGCTTGCAATGCAGATTTGTTGGGACAATTATTGGAATGGAATCCTTTTGTATTGGTATTAGATGGGGCTATAGATCGTGTGCTGGACATGGGAATAAACCCCGACGCGGTATTGGGAGATTTTGATTCTGTTGTTGATTTAGATACCAAAATTGCACACCTCTCGCACACAAAAAAAATACATTTGCCCGACCAAGAACTTACCGATTTGGATAAAGGAATACTATATTTAATACAAGAAGAATATCATGCTGCCAATATAGTATGGGCAACCGGAAACCGTATCGATCATACTATTACCAACCTTTTTAATATGGCACGTTTTCATACACAAATTACTTTAAGTATGATAGACAATTATTCCAAAAAATATATCATACCCAAAACATTCGAGAAATGGTATCCTGCAAATAGTATTATATCATTAATTCCTTGCGGCACCGTAACCCATATAAAAACATCGGGACTTGCTTTTAATTTAAATGACGAAAGCTTGGTGCTTGGTCATCGTGCCGGTAGCAGTAACCACACAATTGCCGATGGGTTTGTGAAGATAGAATATGATAGTGGGGAGTTGTTTATAGTGGAGAATTTTTAACAAACAACCGCCCCCAACTACAATTCATACATTTTTTATAATCGCAATAAGTATTTTTTAAATGTAGTAATGCTTGCGAGTCTGATGCGTGTGATGCTTTGATACCATACTTTTCCCAAAGTGTTATAATACTGTTTTTCTCTGGTTTTAGTTGTACCAAAAAATCTAAAGCCCTGTCTATATATTGCTGTTCGTTTTTGTATTTTCCGTAGGCGAATAATATAGGGGCAATGGTATTGATTATGATAATATCTGCAGCTTGCGAACCCAGATGCGTTTGAGAATTGTTTGCTATCTCTCCAAATTTAAAATGTGTTTTCCAATATTCATCCGCTTCCACATCGAACAAAGTATATAATGTTTTGATGTTTTCTATTTCTAAAATTTTTGAAAACAAGTGTGATGATTTATATATTAAATCGGCAAATTGTGCCAACCTGATACTAGGGAAATTGCTGGGCCTGGTTCGCATAAACCTCCACTGGCTAGCATCCATGGGTTTTAATTGGTATTTATTTTTAAGATGGGTAAACTCTTTTTGCAAAGTATTATAATACGCATCTTCTATAATAGTTTCTTCCAACAAACCTGCCACTCCAAATACCAAACATTCTATTTGCGTTTTGTTGTTTTTGTGTTTTCCTAAAATTGATAAAGGCAAATTGAAAGCAAGCTGCTCAAAAGGTTGCTTGTTTACATGGAAACCAAAATTGGTGGCAAGTGTAATATAAAAAACCTGTTCCCAATGCGATTGTGTTTGTGCCAATAACGTAAAAATACCGCGTGATTTATATTCCAATCTTTCGCTGATAAGTCTTTCTAACCATTGCATTTTGTCTAATTCAGAAACTTTGCTTACCAAGTCTTTGCAAGGGATTGACTGCTCTTGGGCAATTAAATATTTATATTTTTCTATTAGTGAAGGATTGATTAGTTTATATAATTCTAGAACTGGAATGGTATTATTATTTGCTGTTTTTATATCTTCATCATGATATAATACCACATGTAAAATTACATTATTATAAGCAGTATCGCGTTGGTGTCCGTGCAATTTCCAGTCGCTACTTTTGGTATGTATTTCTACATTTCCTACCCACTTAATGCCATCAATCTCTATCATAGCTTCGGAGAAATCGGGACCCGAATTGCGGTTCAAATTTCCCGTTTTAATAATCTGTATCGCCTTGCCATCAATAGTTTTCAGTTCTTTAATATCAAACCACAAATGCTGCCACACCGCCTGCACAAAGTCTTCGTTGATTGTATTGTTTAATTTGCTAGCCATTTTTGTTAATGATGAATTATGGATGATAAATTATGAATAGGTATACAGATTTGCAAGCAAATCTGTACTTTGATAGCATTGCATCGCGACATTTATCATTCATCATTTATAATTTATAATTCCTTTGTCTTTTGTCCTTCAGCTATAAAATAATATTCCGCATTGGTATTATATAAGTTCAAAAATTCTTCCTTACTCAGATACGCTTTATTATCAATCCATTTTTGTAAAGTATATATTTTCGATTGTAGTACATTTTCAAAAAAGTCATACAAATCTTCCGGCTTGGTTCCATAAAACTCACTTGCTCCCAATCCTGTTTCAAAAATGATATAGGGCTTGTTCTTTTGTATTAATTTCACTGCACCTTTTAGCACATTAAACTCGCCCCCTTCCACATCAATTTTTATCAAATCTATCTTTTCAGATTCGGGAATTATATCATCTAGTTTTTCAAGTTGTACGTGCAAAGTCTCAATTTCTGGCTTCTCAACAGCATACTTTTTTTGCTTAATTCCACTATATGCCGGAGCATTTTTTACGTAATTAAAAGTGGTTTCACCTTTCTGGTCGCTCAATGCACAATTATATATATGGGCCTGGTTTTTATATTTTGCAAGTAGATTATTATATAAAACAGGAATAGGTTCAAAGCCATAATGTTTCTGATTGGGCGATTCTTTCAAAATCAAATCCAAAATTTCCCCTTTGTGGCAACCCACATCAATACAAACCGATTTAGAGTTAACGGTTCTTTTTATAATAATACGGGTAAGCCTATCATATTTGAGGTTTTTGGTAAGGTCAATCCTTAGCTGTATCAGTATTTCGCGGATGAGGTCTTTTAAAGTCATGGTTTTTTGGTGGAATATTTGTTACAAAACAAACCAAAAAACGTTAACCGATAACAATAAAAAACTCGATTGCCCTTAAATTCGCACAAATTTATGATAAACTATAACACAGAAGTAGAAGCCGCAGAGGCTCTTAGAGATGCTTATAACCGCATGCTTGCCGAAACCAAAAAGGTGATTATTGGTCAAGACGAAGTGATTACGGATGTGCTTAACTGCATATTCTGCAATGGCCACGTGCTATTGGTGGGCGTACCCGGACTGGCTAAAACCTTATTGGTAAAAACCATTTCCGAAGTGTTGGACCTGTCGTTCAACCGTATACAGTTCACCCCCGATTTGATGCCTGGCGATATTTCTGGTTCCGAGATTTTGGACGAGAACCGTAGTTTTAAATTTATTCGTGGCCCTTTGTTCGCCAATATTGTGCTGGCCGACGAAATAAACCGAACCCCGCCAAAAACACAGGCAGCTTTACTTGAAGCCATGCAAGAAAAAAGTGTAACCGTGGGCGGCATCATGCACAAACTGGAAGAACCATTTTTTGTTTTGGCAACCCAAAACCCTATCGAGCAAGAAGGAACCTACCCCTTGCCCGAAGCACAGCTCGACCGTTTTATGTTTAACGTAGTGATTGATTATCCCGCGTTTGACGACGAGGTGAAGGTGATAAAAAGCACCACTGGTTTTAACCAATCAAAAGTGAACAAAATTATAGATGGCGAACAAATTAAATATTTTCAACAACTGGTACGTAAAACTCCCATTGCCGACAATGTAGTAGAATATGCCGTGAAACTGGTTTCTAAAACACGGCCCAATACAGCTATGGCTACCGATGATACCAATAAATATATATCTTATGGAGCTGGACCACGTGCAGGACAGTTTTTGGTTTTGGCTGCCAAATGTCATGCCTTGTTCAATGGCAAATTTTCTCCCGATATCGAAAATGTAAAAGCTGTGGCCCGACCTATTCTTCGCCATAGAATTGTATGTAATTATAAAGCTGAAGCCGAAGGAGTGAGTGTAGAAAAACTAATTGATAAATTATTATAATATTTTTTTAGTTGTGAAAAGGTTGGTATTGTTATATATAATTATTTCTGCCGCATGGCTGTCGCATGCACAAAAAACAGCAACCACCACCGATGGCAGTACGGTAATATTATATAATAACGGCACCTGGAAATATGCTGATACTGCTATAAATAAGCCCATTGAAAAAGGAGGCGAACATTTCAAACCCTTTGGTACCAATTGTATTATAAAAGGACAAGAGGTTAAATATGTAGTGGTATATGATAGTTCGCTATGGACCCTGCATGATACCCCCATTAATAAGCAATCGGACTTTAGTATGTCGCTCAAAAATTCGGAAACCTCCCTAGCTCTTCTTATCCCCGAAAAGTCGACAACTACTTTGGCAAGCTTACGAGAAGTAGCTATTCTAAATGCCCGAAAAAGCAGTAAAAATGTAAGTATACTCAAACAAGAATACCGCAAAGTTAATAAAAAAGATATATTATACTTAGAGTTTACAACCGAGGTGCAGGGATTTACTTTTTTGTTTATGGCATACTACTATGCCGGCCCCACAAGCTGTATACAATTTGTAACCTATACCGAAATAAACCAAGCAGAAAAAGACCGACCTAAAATGATGGATTTGCTTAATGGACTAATATTGCCATAGTGTTTGATTACCTGTGGTTGGTGACAAATATTGCCATAGGCGGCACACACTGTGGTTGGTGACAACACCAACCACAGGCATAATATCCTCTATGTTGTTGGTGACAACACCAACAACAAGCAAACAAGCAAGACCACAAGCATAAATGATGCGTAAGCCACTAATTACTATTTACTAACTACTAACTACTAAAAATATATAAAATGTACGATACTTTAAAACCGCTGCTCGAAGCTGAAATTAAGAATATAAAAGAGGCTGGATTGTTCAAGGAAGAACGTGTAATTATCACCCCACAATCAGCAGATATAAAAATTGCGGGTGGTAAAGAAGTTATTAATTTTTGTGCCAATAACTATTTGGGACTTAGTAGCCATCCCCGCGTGATTACTGCTGCCCATAAGGCAATAGACACCCATGGCTTTGGTATGAGCAGTGTGCGTTTTATATGCGGCACACAGGATATACATAAAGAACTCGAACGTAAAATTTCTGAGTTTTTGGGCACAGAAGATACTATATTATATGCTGCTGCTTTCGATGCCAACGGGGGGGTGTTTGAGCCTTTGTTTAACGAAGAAGATGCTATTATATCAGACGAATTAAACCATGCCAGTATTATAGACGGTGTGCGACTTTGCAAAGCACAACGCTACCGCTATTTAAATAATGATATGGCAGATTTAGAAGCCAAACTGCAAGAAACACAACATTTACGCAACCGTATTATAGTTACCGATGGCGTGTTCTCAATGGACGGAACTATTGCACAACTTGATAAAATAAATGAGCTTGCCCACAAGTATAAAGCTTTAATTATGGTGGACGAATGCCATGCAACTGGATTTATTGGTAAAACCGGACGTGGCACCATTGAATATTGTAATGTAATAGGACAAATAGATATTATAACTGGAACATTGGGCAAAGCCCTAGGCGGTGCTTCGGGCGGTTTCACTTCTGGAAGAAAAGAAATTATTGAATTGCTGCGTCAACGTTCGCGTCCCTATCTGTTTTCTAATACTGTTGCCCCAAGTATTGTGGGTGCTTCTATTGAAGTTCTTGATATGCTAAGTGAAACAACAGAACTAAGAGATAAACTAGAAACAAATACCCAATACTTCCGCACCAAAATGACTGAAGCAGGATTTGATATAAAACCAGGCGTTCATCCTATAGTTCCCATTATGTTATATGATGCGAAACTGAGTCAAGATTTTGCACGCAAACTGTTGGAAGAGGGAATATATGTTATAGGTTTTTATTTCCCTGTGGTGGCCAAAGGAAAAGCCCGTATCCGCACACAAATTTCTGCTGGGCACGAGATCCATCATTTGGATAAAGCTATTGCTGCGTTTACTAAGGTGGGTAAGGAATTGGGTGTATTGAAATAATACAATATCGCAGGGTGGTTATTCTCCATTAGCCCACCTAGCGGCAAACTGAACAGGTATTTCCACAAAATTATTCAAGCTTTTATCATAAGCGTCAATACCTTTCGATTTGCCTGCTTCATCAATATGGTCGGCAGTGTTGTAGGCTTCAAAATATTTCGGGCATATAAAACTTTGATGGTGCATAATGCCCAACACTTTGTTAAGCATGGTACCCATGTGAACAATAGGCATCCTGCCGCCGCGGCCATTGGAAACACCACCTAAGGCAAATACTTTATTGTTCCACATGGCAGTATATTCTTTGCCCGTCATTTGGTTTAAAAAATTTACAATCTCAGCACTCGGCATCCAATTATATTCTGGCGATAGTATATATATTAGTTGTGCTTTTTCCATACTATCATACAAGTTTTGTTGGAATGTGCTGAGCTTCCCCTTTTCCATTTTAGCCTGACTTTCAAAAGGAATATCATACTGCGAAAAATCGATTACACTAACCGTATGATGCTCTTTGGCCAAGTGCTCGATAGCTTTAGCCAATTTGATGGTATTAGAATTGAGTCGGGGCGAACCCGATATGATACATATATTCATAAGCTGCAAAAGTACTGCAAATTAAGGCAAGAAGAAAAAATTTGCACAGTTCACATTTTCACTTTACTTTTGACTATTGATAGTAAATAGTCAAGTGAAAATTAAAGATAAAATTCTAGAGCTTTTAAACCAGCGTGGCGACTGTTCTGTAAAGGAAATGGTCGACGAGTTGGATGTTTCAAAGCAGGCAATTCATGTAGCTCTCAATCAGCTATTGGAAAATGGCGAGGTTGAAAAATTTGGCAAAACTCCCAAAACTATTTACAAATTTGCTTCACCTGTGCGGCAATCGCAACAGTTGACAGTTGAGATAAGTAAGGAAAAAGTCGAATATCTTAAAACTAATTTTTTGTTGATTACTGAATTGGGAAAAATGATGGAAGGCATAGAAGGTTTTGAATATTGGTGTACGCAAAGAAGTTTGCCATTGGAAAAAACAATTAATGAATTTATTTTAACCAAACAAAAATATAAAAAGTATTATAATTCATTTGGATTGGTAGATGGGATGGATAAACTAATCAACACAAAGGGATATGACCAAATCAATTTGGATAAATTGTATTATTTAGACTTTTATGCAATTGAACGTTTTGGTAAAACGCGTTTGGGAACTTTGCTACATTATGCCAAACAGGGTCAAAATAAGTATTTGATGAAGATATTGGTTAGTGAAATCAAGAATCATATAACAACTTTAATCAAAAGAGAAAAATATGATGCCATAGGTATTGTGCCGCCTACTATTAGAAGAGAGGTGCAACTAATGAAGTATATAGAAACGCATTTGAAAATAAATTTGCCTAAAATTAAGATACAAAAAATTTCGGGCATTATACCTGTTCCTCAAAAATCATTGCATAAAATTGAAGAGCGTATCAATAATGCCAATAATACTTTTTCAATAAATGAAACCGCAAAATACAAACATATACTTCTTATTGACGATGCAGTAGGAAGCGGTTCAACAATGAATCAAATTGTTGGTAAAATAAAACAGAAAGGAATTGCCAAAAAGGTAACGGGATTGGCAATTGTAGGAAGTTTCAAAGGATTTGATGTGATAACGGATGTATAATTATTTTACTTCCAGCTTCTCATATTTCAGTATCCAATTATTATATACATATTGATAGCCAAAAATCAGGCGTCAGCTCCCCAAATCCCAAATCCCGATTCCCATTTACCTAATCAACGTCAACGATCCTATAGTATTATACAATCCATTGGGATATAATTTGCCCGGCCATACACTTCCATCGATAAACGTAGCATCAATTTTCCAAACATATACATCTTGTTTGCAGGGTTTGCCTTTCCAGGTTCCGTCCCAATGCTCTTTGGGTTTGGTGGCTTCCAGTTCGGTACTTTCCCATATCAGTTCGCCCCAGGTAGTGAATACGCGTACATGATACGTTTGCAATCCCACACCTTGCGGTTGGAATACAGCCGCATCGCCCTTATATCCATCAGGACTCATTGCATTGCTTACCCATAATCCTTTCATCAAATCAACATGCACCGTTTGCACAAAAGTATCATAACAACCAAAAGCAGTATTTACTATTAATATAACCTTATAATCCTTGGGTTCTTGATATCGGTGCGTAGGATTTACGTCAAGCGATTGGGTGCCATCTCCAAAATCCCAGAAGTATGAAAATGCTCCCAAACTTTGGTTGGTGAAAGTGATAGTACCTGACGGGGGCGAACCCACCTCAGCCCATGTGAAACCTGCAACTGGCAATGGATGTACAATTACGGTATCTGCATTGGCAGTATCATAACAATTGCCATTTTTTGTAATCAAGGTAGGTATAAATGTTCCAGCTTTATTATATATATGCGTGGGTGAAGTTATAATACTTCCCTGCCCGTCATTAAAATCCCAAAAGTTAAAAGTGTTATTGATACTTTTGTTTTCAAATTCAACAAATAAAGGCTCGCACCCTTCATGTGGTTTTAATGTAAATATAGCTTTGGGCTGTTTGGCCACTATATAAGGAAGCGTAAGAGAATCTATACAACCAGCAGTAGTAATAGCGGTAAGTATAACATTATAGGTTCCGTTGTTTGTATATACTGCAGTGGGGTTCGCCAAAGCAGAAGTTTTTCCATTACCCAAATCCCAAATATATGCAACCGCATTCTGACTTATATTGATACAATTCACGGTAATGGGTGTGTCACATGCTGCAGTGGGGTTTATATAAAAGTTGGCAACGGGGTCGGCATATACAATGGCATGGTGCTTTGCGGTGTCGCTACAGCCGTATTTGTTGAAACTGATTAGGTTTGGATA
The DNA here is from genome assembly GCA_025363675.1 of Flavobacteriaceae bacterium. Classification (GTDB taxonomy): domain Bacteria; phylum Bacteroidota; class Bacteroidia; order UKL13-3; family UKL13-3; genus CANJUD01. The sequence goes on from JANYDJ010000102.1 coordinate 27,132, forward strand.
AAAGTTTCCTGTTTGTATATAGGTGTGTGTGGGCGAGGCCAGGGTAGAACTATTGTTAACGCCCCCACTTAAAGGGTCATCAAAATCCCATAGCCAACTTATAGCATCGCTACTGCTTTGGTCGGTGAACTTGAGCACCAGTTGCACACATTCGGCAGTATCGCTTAGCGTAAAATCTGATTTTGGTTTGGGCGTAACCGTAAATATATGTTTTGTAGAATCAACACAACCATAATCGGAAGTTACCCAAAGATTGACTGTATAATTGCCCGCAGTATTATAGAATGTTGATGGATTTTTAAGTGTGGACGTTTTGCCGTTTCCAAAATCCCAGAATGATTGTAGTGCTCCCACATCAATCGTACTTTGATTAATATAATCAAAAGCTTGGTTGTTTACACACTGCGAATCTTGGTTTACTGCAAACAAGGCAACAGGCATTGCCCGCACCACCACTGCTCGTTTCAGCGTATCTACGCATCCCTTATCGGAAGTAGCTATTAAAGATATTATATATACTCCAGCAGTATTATAGCTATGCGTTTGTTGTCCATTACCGCTATTAAAAGTTGTATTTCCATCGCCCCAATACCAATCATAAATCATGCTTCCGCTTAGTATGCTGCAATTGTTTGTATATATAAATGAATTGCCGGTAAAACATTGGTCGGTATCGTTTATACCAAACGCTACTGTTGGTTTGGGCCATACCGTCATTTGCTTGGTGATAGAATCTGTGCAACCCAATTGAGATACCACTACCATTTTTACATTATAAGTTCCAGCACTGGTATATACATGCGATGGTGACTGATTGGTAGACGCTTTTCCATCTCCAAAATCCCAGTTATAATATAAATTTCCACCAGGTATGGTCGTTAAATCAATAAATGTATAATTATTTATATTGAGACATTGCGAAGCATTACTGATATTATAATCAACGATGGGTTTGGGTGCTACTATAATACTTTCGGTAAGAGAGTCTTTACAGCCAAAATTACTAATAGCCACTAGTTTTATATCATACATACCATAAGCAGCATAAGTGTGTGATACATTTTTTGCACTGTTGTTTATTGAGGTGCTCCCATCTCCAAAATCCCAGTCGTACTGCATGTTTCCACTTAGTATACTGCTGTTATTCGTATATATGAAATTTTGTAAATTCACACATTGCAACGAGTCGTTGACAGCAAAAACGGGCGAAGGTTTTGGCCATACTATAATAGTTTTTGAAACCGAATCGGTACAACCAAAATTACTATTTACTTTTAGTTTAATTGTATAAGTTCCAGCGGCAGCATAACTATGTTTTACTGCATTCTGGCTATTACCCATATTCGCTGTATTGCCATCGCCAAAATCCCATAAAAGACTGAGGGTGCCATAAGGAATAGTAGCATTGGGGGTATAGGTAAATGCATTTCCATTCAAACACATATTGGTATCACTGAGGGTGAAATCCAAAGTGGGTTTCGGTCGCACATA
>JANYDJ010000253.1 GCA_025363675.1 Flavobacteriaceae bacterium
ATTAGAATTTAGACATTAGAATTTAGATATTAGAATTTAGACATTAGAATTTAGACATTAGAATTTAGACATTAGAATTTAGACATTAGAATTTAGACATTAGAATTTAGACATTATATCATACAATGAACACACAATACATCCTCGACATCATTTACTTAATTGCATCTGTTACTTTCGTAATCGGTCTTAAAATGTTATCACATCCTGCAACAGCTAGAAAAGGCAATCTCATTGCTTGTGCAGGAATGACTTTGGCAATCATCGGCACTATATTCATCCACGATGAAAAAGTGCAGCCCATGGTTTATACTTTAATTCTATCAGCTATTGGTGTTGGAACCATTGCTGGTTGGATGACGGCCAAAAAAGTGCAAATGACCAAAATGCCCGAACTTGTTTCTATATTTAATGGAATGGGTGGTGCATGTGCGGCACTAATTTCATTGATCGAATTTCAACACATGGGGCACGAGGCTATGCCTGTTACACCTGAAGGAGGAATGGATTTGACCGGCCTTGTAGAAATGTTGAAAAACATGGCCAATCAAGGAGGCATGAGCCATACCGCAAAACTTGCTATGATAATGGCAGGACTTGTTATTGGTTCAGTTTCGTTTGCAGGTTCTATTATAGCTTGGGCCAAATTAAATGGCACTTTAAACAAACCTATTCGCTTGCCACAATATAATATAACAAATAATATTTTAATGTTAGGTTTGTTTGTTTATGCATTTCTAATTGTAAACGGAAATGTAGAAGGTATTATGCATGTATATTTACTATTTGCCGCCGCATTGTTATATGGTGTCATGTTCGTGCTGCCTATCGGTGGTGCAGATATGCCGGTTGTAATTTCTTTACTCAATTCATTTACTGGATTAGCTGCAGCTTGCGGTGGATTTATGTATAATAACAAAGCGATGTTGACCGGTGGAATATTAGTTGGTTCAGCAGGAACATTGTTAACTTTGGTAATGTGTAAAGCCATGAATCGCCCACTAAGCAATGTTATATTTGGAGCATTTGGAGCAGGTAGTAGCGGTGCTGCAGCAGGAAGAGAACTAACAGGAAATATTAAAGAAATTTCAATTACCGATGCTGCCGTACTGATGAATTATTCAAAGAAAGTTATTATAGTTCCAGGATATGGATTGGCTGTAGCACAAGCCCAGCATGTGATTCATGAATTGGAAAATATATTGGAAGAGCGTGGAGTAGAAGTTAAATATGCCATTCACCCAGTTGCAGGTCGTATGCCAGGGCACATGAATGTGTTATTAGCTGAGTCGAATGTATCGTATGATAAATTGGTGGAAATGGAAGAAATAAATCCTGAGTTTTCTAATACAGATGTGGTATTGGTAGTAGGTGCAAATGATGTGGTAAATCCTGCCGCACATAATGATCCTGCTTCTCCTATTTTTGGTATGCCAATTTTAGATGTAGAAAATGCCAAGAATATTATAGTAAACAAACGTAGTATGAATGCAGGTTATGCAGGTATCGAAAATGAGTTGTTCTATAATCCCAAAAACTCTATGCTATTCGGCGATGCCAAATCAGCCCTTACCAAATTGGTGAGTGAGTTGAAAGCAATGGACTAACATTTACGATTTACGATTGCGTTTTAAGTCGCTGTCGTGATGCAATCAGGCGTCAGCAAGTAGTCATGCGTCAGCAAAAATCGTAAATCGTAAATCATAAATCATAAATCGTAAATCGTACATTGAATGAACATTATTTCAGACACATTGTTATAGGATGTCCACTTATTAATTATAGCTTTTGTGTATAATATCACCAAATCGTTTACTTTTGCATATTCAAGTATTATATAACACCTATTATGGAAGATAGTCAACAACCTAGCCAGACCAATTTCAGACCCGAACGCAAAAAGGAGTCGAACCGATTGGTATATATTTTAATCATTCTGTTTTTATTGGGAATGAATGGGTATTTGTTATATATGTATTTGCATACTGATAAAGCTTTAGAAACGGAGCAAAGCAATTTGTTGGATACAAAAAAGGAAAAATCGGATATAGAAAAAATGGCTCAACAATATAAAAAAGAATTAGAGTCATACCGTGGAATTAGTGATTCGTTAGATGCGGTAATTGATAAAATGGAGATGGAATTGCAGAACAAGGAAAGTGAAATACAGGGCTTGCTCAGTTCGAAAAATTTAAGTAAGAAAGAATATGAAAAAGCGGTAGAAAAGCGTGATTTTTATAAGTATTATTTTGAGAAAACAAAAAAGGAACTGGATGCAAAACTTATTGAACTGGATGCAGTAAAAAAAGAAAATACCGAGCTTAAAGCCAATGTGAAAACTTTAGAAGTGGACAAAGATAAACTGGATGGAGAAAAACGTAAAGCCATTAGCGACCTAGAAAATGCAAAAATATTAGAAGCGGTAAATATTGACGCCAAAGCCATTAGAATAAAAAGCGGTGGAAAAGAACAAGAAACTACAAAAGCATCGAAAACAGAGCAACTGAAAATTTCTTTTGGGTTTGCACGAAATGCAGTAGCAGAGCATAACCGCAAAGATGTATATGTAAAAATATTTGGACCCGATGGGGTTGCCATCAAAGATGATCAAGCAGGATCGGGCACCTTTAAATACGCAGGACAAGAAAGTATATATACCATTAAACAATCAATCGATTTTACCAATAACAGTGAAATCATTTCCATCTACTACAAACGTGCTGGCGACTTCAAAAAAGGCAAATACAAATTTGAATTGTATTGCGAAGGATATATACTAGGGCAGGGGCTTTTGGAGTTGAAGTAATTCCGCATCATTGCGAGGAGCAGTGCGTACGCATGTGTGCTGGCGACGAAGCAATCTCCGTAGAAGTTAATTTATTGAACTTGCCTAAATGAGTTTGTGAATCTGGCGTCAGCAAAATCACCATTTTTGTATCAGGCGTCAGCAAAATCGTAAATCGTATGTTTCGACTCCGCTCAACATGACAAAATAGTAAATCGTATGCTTCGACTACGCTCAGCACACCATTTTTGTATCAGGCGTCAGCAAAATCGTATACTTCGACTACGCTCAGTACACCATTTTGTAATCAGGCGTCAGCCAATCGTAAATCGTAAATCGTAAATGAATTAAATTCGCTCCATCCGCATCAACACATACTTTTTCTCCTTAGCAAACAAGGTTGGATTTATTATATTAATATTCTTATCCAACTTACCATCAATCTCGGGCAACGATTTTTCTATCATATAATAGAGTCCTGGATTTTTTACTTTTACTTTTTCAATCAGGAATTCTTTCACAGGCATACCAATTTGCGTAGCCCACATATATATATAAGCAATGGTAGGCAATATATGTGGCGTGATATCTTCTTCCTTGGTCATTTTAAAACCATGCTCGGTCAAAAGTTTATTGAATGATTCCCAGTCGTGGCCGCTCTTTTCGTGGGCTTTGCCCAATCTAAAATAATCGCAGGCTACCCAGGTTCCTCCGGGTTTCATAATTTTATCTATAATAGGTAATGCTTTGTCCAATTGCAAATATTGCAATGATTCTGATGTGATAACCGTACCGAAATGATGTATATAATCATCCGCTTTTATATCTTCAAATCTGCAATGTAATACTTGGTTTGGGTAGGTATTTGTTATATGTTTTATTTGTGTATTGTCAGGCGTTAATCCAATGGCGTTTATATGGTTTTCGTTTAATAATTTCAACAAACCACCCATGCCACAACCCACGTCCAGTGCAGGTGTTGATTTGTCTGATATAAGTTCTACTAACTTCTCTGCGTAGCGTTTTTGTGCCTGATATATCATATTCAAACTAATATCTTCTGCTTCGATATTGGCATTATCAAAATAACCGTAATGTAGAAAATCGCCTTTTAATATTTTACCGTATAGTTTTAATTGGGCATCGTCTTCGTGGCGGTTTCCACGTTTGCGGTTGCGTTGCAGTTTAATAACTTTATATAAATGATGCGGATATAATGCCCGCTTTAATATATTCTTTATAATATTGTTCTTAGCCATGTATATAAGTTTTCAAAATGTCGCCTGAAATGTTTTCTGTATAGTTTGGCTCTTGATTGATAAATGGGGCTTTCAAACCAGTATGATAGGTTTTTTGTGGAGCAGTGAATACCTTGGTTTCATCCCAAATATTTTCTGATATAAAAGTTTGCAACACCATTCTACCGCCTTCTACCAATAATGATTGTATTCCTTTTTTATATAATACCTCCAAAGTTTGTTTGGCTGCCCCCATAGAGAAATCTATATATATAAATTCTACATTTTCTTTTTCCCAGTGTTTGTTCGATTGGAAATATTGATCGACCAAAACTAGGGTAGGGGTAGTGCCGTCAAACACATTCAAATCTTGTGTTAATCGCAACTGCGGATCCCAAACAACACGTACAGGATTCTTTCCTTCCCAATGCCGCACATCCAAAGTAGGGTTATCATTCAACGCTGTATTAGAACCCACAAGTATTGCCCCGTGACAAGCTCTGTAGCGATGCACTTCCCTCACTGAATATTGATTGCTAATATATCTTAATGATTGATAATTCGGGTCACGCATTTGCGGTGCTATAATATCATCAGCAGTTTGGGCCCATTTAAGGGTAACAAAGGGTCTGTTTTTA
>JANYDJ010000001.1 GCA_025363675.1 Flavobacteriaceae bacterium
AGAATATGGCTGGATATGATGCTAAAAAAGCAACTAAAAAAATGCGTGGACTGGAGTAAAATAGGAAAAGAGAACTATATGAACGCTATGATAATTAGCACCGTTGATAGTAGTGTATTAAAGCAACAGATAGAAACCGCATTAACTACAAAAATAAATAACCGAGAAATGTTTAGGAAAGGCATTGACTATTCCTATTATTATGAAGAATGATTAAATCGAAGGGTGGATTATTTATAATGATTGTAGTATATTTGCTAGGAAATATAGTCTTACAAGCAATAAATATTTTTTATATGCACTAAACAATGTTCAAATTTTATAAAATTATATCCGTTGACACAATTGACAAATTAATAGGCGAGCAACCAACAATAAAACTCTCCTCTGTTTTTAACCTAAACGACCCATATGAATTCAAATTCAATTTAAATGTTGAACCTCTGTCATTAAAACACAAAGAGCTATTTTTAAAATCAAATCCTGATAGCAACACTGTAGACTTTAAAAATTGGCAGGACGATGCTATTGAAAATGACGACAACTGGTATATGGAACAACAACTAAGAAATCATCTAGCACAATCAATTACCTTATGCTCATTCTCTGAAGAAAACAGCAATAGCATAATGTGGTCTCATTACAGTAACGACCACAGTGGAATTTGTGTTGAGTATAAGCCTGAGCTATTGGAATTCCTTGAAAAATTAAAAGGTTATTTCGCTTTTGGAAAAGTAAACTATACTGATAAACCACCAACATTAAATGTATTTGATGAAATTAATTCAATAATTAAAAAGACAATGTATAACAAACAGTCTGAATGGAAATATGAAAATGAACTTCGTATTGTTTTTTTAGACCCAAAAAACGACACGAAGTTCATACCAATAGAAAGGGAATACATCAAATCCGTATATATCGGTTCCCGGGCAGACTCTGAAATTGAAGGAAAGGTAATAGCATTATGCAAAAACACTAATATTGATATATATTATGCAGTTACCTTAGGAAAATCGTATAAAGTTAGTTTTGAAAAATATAAAGAAAGTACAATATTTTCAAGAGCCTTTTGGAGATAAAACAACCATTCTCAAAAGCTAGATTATCAAATAGCCCTCGTTTAGTCAACAATCATATATAAAATGGAAAAAATAAAAAAACTAATAGAAAAGCATTTTGAAAAGACAAATGTTCAAATTGACATTGAAAGAGTTCTGGTCATTATAGCGAAACACAATATAGCAAATGAAGAATTAGATAAAATACTGATTGATATTCGATGCAATTTGAAATTTTTTGAAAATGAATTAGGCATGGGTAAAATTGACATTTTTATAGCTAATTTATTGACGTATGCAACTGATGCTATTTATATTCCTGAAAATAAATGGCATGGTTCAAAAAATAGAAATCGAATAACAAAGGAGTATAAATTAATTCTAGAAGGAGGCATTTCAAGCATTAGTGCGGCAAAGAGTGACGTTTCAGAAATTAGCAATACGATATATGAACTGAACTCTTTAATCGGCCTTGAAAATATTAAAGAAGAAGTTAGAGCATTGACTGCTTTGGCAAACGTTAGAAAGAAAAAAATAGACTTAGGAATACCAGTTACGCCCAACAGTTTGCATATGGTTTTCGTAGGTAATCCAGGAACAGGAAAGACAACTGTTGCTAGATTGATAGGATATATATACAAAAGCATTGGGTTACTTTCTAATGGTCATATTGTAGAAACATCAAGGAAAGATTTAATAGATCAATATGTGGGACATACCGCACGTCTTGTAGAGAAAAAATTCAAAGAAGCAGAAGGCGGAATACTTTTTATTGACGAAGCCTATTCTATCACTAATCATAGTGGCACTAACGATTTTGGTCCAGAAGCAATTCAAACCTTGCTCAAATTAATGGAAGATGATAGACAAAATACAGTTGTTATTGTTGCTGGTTATCCAAATGAAATGAAGAAATTCATTAATTCAAATCCTGGATTGCAGTCAAGATTTTCAACTTATATAAATTTTGAAGACTATACTACTGAAGAATTAGTATCCATTTTCAAACTTTTTGTTCAAAAAGATGAACATAATTTAACTGATGCCGCAATAGCAAAACTTACATTTATTTTAGAAGAGAAATTTGGGAGCAACGGAAATGAAGGCAATGCAAGATATATTAGAAACCTTTATGAAAAAGTTCAAAAAAAGCAAGCAGAACGTCTTTCAAAATTAAATTTGACATCAAAGTATGAATTGTCAACAATAACAGATGAAGACATACCAAATGAAGTTTGATACGCACTTATGTTTGCCCCTAATCATATAGGTCCTATTTATTACACTAAACTATACATAACCATATCCTAAAAAAACTCTATGTCAAAAATACTATCTCACAGAGAATATATAGAAACATATGATAGTATATTAGGTTACGACCATGCAGTATTATATACAAAAGACAGAATATTTTGCGGGTATTTTATCAAGTCGCCTCTCAAAGAGCGAATAGCTAAAGAGTTTAATTATGTGGCGGATGACGACGAATCGGAAAAGCTATTTAAAGCCGCTTGGATGATTTCTAATTCTGAATTAATTCTGAACTATGTTAATGCCGAACTGTATGATAATAGATATCATACCAATGATTTAATACCGGAATATCCCGATGAAGATTTATATCGCTACACCTTATATAGCGGGCGTATCCTATTCATTGTTCATTATATAGAAATGGATTCCATGCACTATGCTTCTGATTATGATTTGTTATTATATTTTGAGAATGGAATTCTAGTAAAGACAGAGGAAATACAAAAAGAATACTACATTCCACTGCCAATTATTAACGGGCGTTTAGATGGTTTTCCCGACCCTGAAATTGAGGAAGACCATATACCTCCCCAAAAAAAAGAGGGGAGATATGTGAACTTTGATGATTGCATAAAACCTGAGTACCGCACCTATACCTGTGCAAACTGTTCGTACCATGCCGATGTGGCGGGCTTTACGCAAACCGATCCCGACGGAACCTATATTACCATTGCGTGCAAAAACTGCAACATTCTGATAGAGGCACAATCGGAAAAATTAAGCTGTCTCGATTTAGATTCGAACTGTTTTATATTAGAGCCCATGCAGCCAGTTTGCATGAGGTGCAACGAATCAAACTATGAGTCGTGGGACGTTCATACTACCAACTGCCCTAAATGTGATTGTAAAATGGAATTGACCCGCTTAGTTATTAAACCAAATGATTTGGACATGGATGATATTAGAATAATATAAATTCACATGATGATGGACAAAAAACAATACGCAAACGGGCAAAAAACCTACGAGCAAAGAGGTGATGTGCTTACCTATTATTTAAAAGATGGAAAAGTAAAAGCCGAAGGAATTTCCATTAACGGCGTAATGCAAGGCGAATGGAAATTCTATCGTGAGACAGGGCAACTTTGGCAAGTAGGCAACTTTAAGGACGGCCAAAAGCATGGTTCTTGGATTCGTTACAATAAGAATGACAAATTGGAATATCAGGAAAAATTTGATAAGGGTAAAATTGTGAAAAAATAACAGGAAACAGTTTTTCCATTGACAGTGGTTGGTATTTTCACCACAGTTTTTCGGAAGATCTATTTTGTCACGTCCCCAAAGGGACTTACAGTTTTATACAAGTCTTTTTTCACCAATGCATTCCCCCTAAAGGGGCAATATTACAAGTCCCATCGGGACCTAACATTGGTAAAAAAACAGAACCCCACCCACACCAAGTCCCTTTAGGGACGCGACATTTTACCGAACATCAAAAGCTTCCGAACAGTTATGGTGTCCCCACCAACAAACCTATTGAAATAACAAGAATTCTACACGGAAGAATGGACTTAAAAAATAGAATAAACGAATAAAAAAAACCTCAGCATCACAACATCTGTCTTACTTATTCCCGTGTATAAAGTACAGATAGTGCTTGTCATCCTGTCCCGATAGCTAATCGGGATTATCGAAGGGCGACAAGAACAACAAAAAATATTTTTCTGAAATTCAATAATATATATATATTCGTTTATATATGCAGCTTCTTTTCTAAAACTTCGTTTGTATAGTTATAGTTTTTGAAATGCGAAAACATATCAAACAAATTAAACAGTTTGTGTTTATCGAAAAGCAACACAATACGTGAATTCATGGCTTACTTATTTATATAATAGATGGATGACGGAACACCAATCAGTATTATATCAAACTGAGGCATTATAAAGTTATTTCATCTGCCATGGGGAAAACACATCGGGTTTGGTTTCTATATTAAATTTGTTTTTATTGCCTTGTATGATGGCAGCAGCAGCTCTTAATCCTGCAAATGTAGATTTATCTGTTCCAGTACGACTTACTTGATACAGATTATGAAACTCATTTACATTTTCATAAAGTTCAGCCCGCGACTGATCGCTTTTGTAATCCTCCCAACTGGCGGCTGGATCAGCTCCCGCACATTTTATTACCCTACTGTATGTTATATATTCTGGCTTCAGAATTCCAGCCTCCGATGCTTCGTTTATTGCCCGTTCAAGTATAGTAACATCTTCTTGTTGCATGAACCCATCTCCTATCATGCAAAAAAATTCCACACACAAACATCCTTTGCCTGCCGGCACCATGCTACCCAAAAAAGCACCATAATTGGTAATGCGTGATATGGCTAAGTTTGGGTCAGACACTTGAATACTTGTATGCGGAAATGGAGCAGGCTTACTTAAAAAAAGATAAACCAACACTACGCTTCGTTGAAAAGACAACCCACTTAACGGCAACGTGCTTTCAATATCCAATAATTTTGCTATAGCTTGTATTGGCAAGCATGAAATTACCGACCCCGCTTCATAACTTGCAACAGCTCCATTAGTTTTTACTTGAACGGAAGTAATATGATTACCTGTGAAAAGAATATTTTCAACATTCTGAAGATATAATATATTTCCTCCCATCTGCCTTATTTCTTTTTCAAGCACCTCGCTAATTTGCCCTGTACCTTTGGCAGGGTGATACCAAGTAGTTTGCTTGTTTTCATTTTTGCTTGCCTGCTGAAAAAAATGTTTTAGGAAATTTTTCCCTGAATCATTTGCAGATTCCGGAGCTTTCAATTCTGCCCACTGCCTTCCTTTGAGACGTTCATCAAAATGCTGAGAGAAAATACGTGTGAATTTTTCTCCCCGAGTTGAATATGCAAAATCCTGTAAAGAAGTTATTTGTCTGGAATGGTACTTATAATAATTTTTTACTAAATCAAAAAACGAGGTAAACAACAAATGGAGTGGCATGCCCCGGCGGAGCCCTCTATATTTTTTATCTTTTTCTAAAATATAATTTTTGTACAATACACCTGTCCGCGGTACATACTGAATAAAATCATCGCCCAGCAGCGATTGCCACAACTCATGAACCTCAGCAATACGACTGTACAAATGTTTGTAGCCAAAGTCCACAGTATAGTCCTCATATTTGACTGCCTGCATGAGTCCCCCCACATTATTCCGCTGTTCTAATATTGTAACACTATATTTTTGTTTCAGCAATGCATGTGCTGCTGCAAGCCCTCCAGGACCAGCTCCTAAAACCAGCACATCAGTCTTCATAATTTTCCTTTAATTTTGAGTCAAATATATTACTAAATGCTTCATATAATTCCTGCCAATAATCAAAAAAACATGCACAGAATACTTATGTTACCCAAATGGTATCCAAGCCATCTTAACCAAGCTGAAGGGAATTATGTGGAACGACATATTATTGCTATCTCTTCATTTTCAAATGTTGTAGTGCTATATGTTCATTCAGATTCAAGCCTTAACAGTGGAGAATATTTGCTTACGCAATCAACAGAAAATAATTATCCAGTAATCCGTGTATTTTTCAAAAAACACAACCGAAATTTACCATTCATCTCAAATGTTATTAAGCTTTTCCGCTATATAAAAGCCCAAAGAAAAGGATACTTATATATAAAAACACACTACGGCAGGCCCCATGTTACCCATGTGCACCACCTAACACGCAACACTTTTATGGCCCTGTTTCTGAAATATACCATAAAAATTCCATTTATGATTACTGAGCACTGGTCGGGATTTCTTCCCGAGAGAAGAGCTTACAAAGGTTTTTTGAAGCGACTTGTTGGCCAGTGGGCATTGGCACAGGCATCCTGTGTTACTTGTGTATCATCAGCACTAAAAAAAGGCATGGAACAAGATAGTATGGTTGGAAATTTTAAGATTATTCCAAATGTAGTTGATATAAATATATTCAAACCAATTAAGCATAAATTAGAAGGAGGGAAGAAAAAAATTATTCATATTTCAAGACTTGATACAAATGTAAAAAACGTCCCAGGTATTTTGCAGGCTGCAAAACAACTATCCAATATCCGCACTGATTTTGAAATACATTTAGTGGGTGATGGAGTGGAGGCTGACAAACAAAAGTTACTCGCTATATCTCTTGGCCTGCCTAAAGAAATGATTATTTTTCATGGTTACAAAACTCAGCTAGAAGTAGCCGCACTAATTGGTAGTGCTGATTGTTTAGTTGTATTTAGCAATTATGAAAGCCAATCGTGTACCATGCTTGAAGCTTTCGCTTGCGGAATTCCAGTAATAGGTACCCGCGTAGGGGGAATTCCCGAATTCCTTTCCCCAGAAAGAGGTATCCTTATCGACAAGCAAGACATAAATGCGTTGTGCTTGGCAATGGAAACCATTCTAAACAAAACACTCAAATTTGATAGTGATGCAATAAGAACTTATGCCGAAAATAATTTTGCCCAACCTGTTATCGGGCAAAGTTTCGAGCAGATTTATATAGATATAATCCAAAGAGACTGCTAGTAAAATTGCAATTAAGAATATTCGTGATCTTTGGTAGCCTATTATTTTTCTGCATCGTTGGTTTCGATACTTGCCTCAGCCCAATCCTAGGGAAAGGCCATCTGACATCGAATGACAGTTGTGTAAAATCTTGTCAAACTATATTTTGCCCATTGTTGGTGTTTTCACCGACAACTAGCACTATACCTTACCCAGGAAATACAATTAGAGCTTATGTTTGTTGTCATGATGGACAAAAAACAATACGCAAACAGACAGAACTCCTAACCAAACAAGCAGACCCTCTAACCATACTCGCACACCCTCTAACCAAACAAACAGACCTTCTAACCATACTCGCACACCTTCTAACCAAACAAGCAGACCCTCTAACCAAGCAAGCAGACGTACCCGCAGGGCTTGCCCCTGCCAGCATTAGCTATCAACCACATACCGTACCCCTGCCAGCATTAGCTACCAACCACATACCGTACCCCTGCCAGCATTAGCTACCAACCACCGTACCCGCAGGGCTTGCCCCTGCTCCCTTTCACACCTCACAACGAAATTTTTTATCATCTAACAATTCCTAATTAATTAATATCATGACAGCAACACAAATCCGCCACCTCACCATGTACCAGATCATGCGTGATTGC
>JANYDJ010000045.1 GCA_025363675.1 Flavobacteriaceae bacterium
TCATCCGACTTATTGGATTGTAAGGTAATGGCGAATAAAAACAACAATAGAATTTTGCTTTTTTTTCTGACGACGAGGGCTTTAAACTTCATAAATGCCTTGCAAAAGTAATGTTTAAAGCTATCTAAAGAACTTTTTTAAAAACAGATTCTAATTTTGTGGAAACCAATTTGTAATCAAACAACGCCAACGCTTGCTGCTTGCCACTAAGCCCCATTTGGTCAAATTTATCCACATCATTATAACGTTGCACAATGCCCTGGGCAAGTGCCTCGATATCGTTAGGCGGAATAATATATAATTGCTCCCTATTTTTAAAATACAACGATACATCACTCACATCGGTTGATATTACTGGATTTGCGGTGGCCATATATTCTCCCAATTTATTTGGAAACCCATAGTTGGCATAAGTACTGTCTATGCGGTTCATCAATAATAAATCGCAAGTTTGCAATTGCCGGGGCACATCGTCATAAGCTAAAGGCCCCGTTAATTCCACACAATTTTCGAGTCCGAGTTTTTTGATAAGCTCTAAAATGTTTTTGGGATTTTCGCAAAATCCCATCAGTTTTAAAGTAATAAATTGATGCTCCTTTCGGGCCTTTGCAAATGCTTCAATAATTAACAACAAACCATCCTTCACTCCAAACGAACCTATATATCCAATACATCCTTTTACTTTTGGAACAACCTGGCCAAACCTAGTTGCATCAATAGTATTCATCAGTAAATGAACCCTATCATTGCCGTATTGTTTTATATAATATTGTTGCAATCGGGTAGAGTTTACGGTAATATGTTTTGCGAAAAAATGCGAGTATTTTTCATCAAATTTATTCAGATAATAAAATATACTTTTTTTATACTGCCAATACTGCGATGATTTAAGTTCTGTTTGTTCAATAATAATAGGTATCGAAAACAATCGGGCCAGCAAATACAGGTGTATATTATAATGTATATCGGGCGAGTATAGAAACAATACATCTATGCTCTTGCGGTTTTTAATCAGATATTTGCTGCTCCTATAAAAAGATTTGAGGGTATCCATAAATTTCCCTATATACTTTTTAGGACGCTGGTTTTTTTTGTTTATATATATAAAAGGAGTGCCTTGGTAATTGCCTTCGGTAGCTTTATTAATTCCACTATCGTTAAAATGCGAAGCCCACATCATCATTAAAGTGGTACTGTGGCCCAGTTCTCGCAAACCTTTGCACAGGTCTTTAATACGAGAAGTGCCGGCTCCACCTTCGGGAAAATCGCCCTGATATATAATTAAAATATTCAAAATAAAATAATAGTGCAAATTAAAAGTGAATAGTCGGGCTAAATAAATTTATTTTTGCAAATATGTTCAATCAATGGCCGGTAATAAATGATTTGGGGAAATGGATGGATGCCAACTGGACTGGGGCATACCTCACCACATGTTTTAGTAGATCGAAAGAAACTATTTATTTATATTTGGAGAAAGATAAAAAAGAAATTCACTTTAAACTGGAATTTTTAAATGAGGGCACCTTTCTATTAAATGAAATTTCTAATTTTAAAAAAACTGATTTGGTTCAGTTTCCAGAAGTAATCAACCAACAAATATCATCCGTTGACTATTTTGAAAATGAGCGAAGCATTGTTCTCCATTTTTTTAACGGATATGCACTATGGATTAGATTTTATGGCAGCATGGGGAATGTGATACTACTGCAACAAGGGGCAGCTGTAAAAATATTTCGCAGCCATTTGCACAACGATATGCTGGCGAATATTAGCCAAATAGATTCCACAAAAAATATTGTGCCGAAGGTAAATCCGTTTATTATAAAATTAGCCCGCCACCAAAATGGATTATATCAAGTAGAAAACCACGCCCACCAAATTCAAGTATTATATACCACAAACCAAGTGTATGATGCCTTGGACAACTTTTCAAAACTATATTTTAGATACAAGCACACCTATAATAAAAACTATAACGAACTTCAAAAATGTATTCAGAAAGAAAAAACACTGAGCAAGAATTTACAAAAATATCAGCAACGTTTATCCGATATAGTTAATAGTAGGCCACTCGATGAAATAGCACATATTATTATAGCGAATATAAATGAGATAAGCCCAGGCACCGAAGAAAAAGTACTGCTCGATTTTTATACCAATACGGATATTTTTGTGAAGTTAAATCCAAAAATAAGCCCGCAACAAAATGCAGAAATTTTGTTTCGAAAACAAAAAAATAGAAAAATTGAAGTGGGATTTCTTGAACAATCTATTGCCAAAAGTACCAGTGAAATTAAGCATCTTCAAAAGCAGGAGCATTTTTTACAAGAACATCTGTACGATACCAGTTCTGTTAGTAAATCTGATAAAACAGTTTCTAAAAAAATAGAAATCGTTCAGCAAAAATTAACGGGCATACGTCAAATAAAAATTGAAGGATACGAAATATGGATGGGTAAAAACAGTGAGTCCAATGACAAGCTTACCCACCAATTGGCTCATAAAAACGATTTATGGTTTCATGCATTTGGGGTAAGTGGGTCGCATGTAATTATCAGAAATAGCAACAACCAACCCATTCCACAACATATAATACATAAAGCAGCAGCCTTAGCTGCGGCAAATTCGAAGAGCAAGCATAGCAATATAGTTCCTGTAATTAAAACTTTAAAGAAATTTGTTCAGCGACCTCGGGGTGCACACCCTGGCCAAGTAAGTGTGCAACGTTATGACATAATTGATGTACAGCCAGACAATGAGCTATAATTACCCGCTACCAATAAGTGTGTATTTTACCTAAAAGCAAGCGACCAGATACCCAAAGTATCATATTACAATAAGCCGATTTAGCTACCCCTAACGCTGAATCCTAAATCCGAATCTGTATACACAAAAAAAAACCACCTCAATGTGAGATGGTTTTTTATTACTAAAAAGTAATGAATTACTTTTTAGCTTTAGGTGCAGCTTTCTTTGCAGCAGGCTTAGCAGCTTTTTTGGCAGCTGGTTTAGCAGCAGCTTTCTTTGGTGCGGCTTTTTTAGCAGCGGCTTTCTTTGGTGCAGCTTTTTTAGCAGCGGCTTTCTTTGGTGCGGCTTTCTTAGCAGCAGCTTTCTTTGGTGCGGCTTTTTTAGCAGCGGCTTTCTTTGGTGCAGCTTTTTTAGCTACTTTCTTAGCAGCTTTTTTAGGAGCAACTTTTGGAGCAGCTGGTTTAGCAGATACACCTTTAATTCCATAATGGAATTTAGGACCGATTTTTTCGCGATGCAACATACCTTTTTTGGTCATCTCAACAATTTTAATGTTTAGATAAGCTTTCACTTTTGCAAGTGTTTTTCCAGGGCTTACCATTTTAGTTGCAATCTCATGAGAGGTCATCATACGACCTTCTTTTTTAATTGCAGCCAACATTTTGTCAGCAAAAGTTACACGGTTAGATGCTTTTTTAGGAGCAGCTTTTCCAGATCCTTTTGGACGGCCAGAGGTTTTTGCAGGTTTTGCTTTAGCAGCAGGTTTTGCACTTGAAGCTTTTGCTTTAGCAGGTTTTGCTTTAGCTGGTGCGACGGCTTTTTTAGCCTTCGCAGGTTTTGTTACTTTTTTTGCCATTGTATTATAATAATTAATTTTAATTAGTGATGCAAAAATCACTATGATATTTGTTTCTACCAAATTTTTTCTTTATATACTTTTTCACAATTGTTAACAAGTGTACAATTTATATAACACCTCCTTCCTTAAAACCCCATTTATTATGTTACATTAAATCCCGAAAATAAAACATATATACTCCAAAACCATTGATTTTACTGCATTCTTATTAAAACATATAATTTTATGACGGCCCCCGTTTATATATCACAATACTTTCTATTTAAAGAGGTTTATGCACATCGCAAAAAAATATTTTACAAACTTGAGCCGCATCAGAAACCTGAATTTAAAAAGTAAAAATTAGGTAACCTTTCTCTGTATCCATTTCCAAAATAATTTCCATACATTCTTTTGAAACTCTTATTGGGTAAGTGTATCCGTGTATATATACAATATTATTATACCTCCCATTTTAAAATTTTCGCATTTTAATAATCGCATTTTTATTTAGAAATTAATTTCTGTGGCAATTTCTAATTTGGATAGCTTTTTATACCTATCATATTTTATGAGGTTATGTATTTAATCAAAATATCATATTAAAAAGTCGAATTTTATCCTTCATGTTTTCATTTCATATTTTCATATATTGTAAAATGATTCAGAAAAATAAACTGGGAATTTTAAAATAAAAGGAGGAACCATAAACATATATAATCTACTTTTTATTTTTAGCGAATAGATACACTCTTATTATATATAGGCTATCCCGATAAAATGCACTTATATACTTGCTTTTCTAGGCCCTCTGAATTTGAGTGCCTAAATTCTTTTTATCTCATTTTTATCTCACACTTTGTAGGGCAAAAAAAAAGGGTTACTTTTGCGGCTCTATATTTAAAAACCACCCATGTCTGTAATTAACCAAGAAAGCGTAGAAACCAAGTTGAACCTGTTCGAAGCCCTTAAAACATTCGACCATGAGCAAATTGTTTTTTGCCAAGATAATGCCACTGGCCTTAAAGCCATTATCGCTATCCACAACACCGTGTTAGGCCCAGGTCTAGGCGGAACAAGGATGTGGGCGTACAATAACGAACAAGATGCTATCAACGATGTTATGCGTCTGTCAAGAGGTATGACCTATAAAGCAGCACTGGCTGGTTTAAACTTAGGTGGTGCCAAAGCGGTAATTATTGGCGATGCCAAAACGCAGAAGAATGAAGCTTTGATGCGTAAGTTCGGACGATTTGTGGAAAATTTGAGCGGCAAGTATATCACTGCCGAAGATGTGGGAACAACCACACTCGATATGGAATATGTGCGGATGGAAACTGAACATGTAGTTGGCCTGCCCAAAAATATGGGCGGTGGTGGAGACCCTTCGCCCGTTACTGCTTATGGAGTATATATGGGAATGAAAGCCTCTGCCAAGCATGTGTGGGGTAATGATGGGCTTAGCGGTAAAACATTTGCTATCCAAGGAATTGGAAAAGTGGGTGGACACTTAATTGATTATCTAACCAAAGAAGGTGCTAAAATATATGTGGCCGATATCAACAGCGAGGCCGTTGACCATTATGTTAATAAATTTGGATGTATCGGCGTACCTACCCAAGATATTGTTGGTTTGGATGTTGACATTTTTGCCCCTTGTGCCTTGGGTGCAGTGCTAAATACCGAAAATATTGAACAGCTAAAATGTGCCATCGTATGCGGTGCTGCCAATAACCAGTTAGCCGATGAAAAAGTGCATGGTCCCATGTTGGTGAATAAAGGAATTGCCTATGCTCCTGATTATTTGGTAAATGCAGGCGGACTAATTAATGTGTATCAAGAATACAATGGCTATGTGGAAGAGCGTGCAATGAGTGCGACCGAAAAAATATATGACATTTGCCTAGCCATACACAAAAAAGCACAGGATGAGGGAACTTACCCCCAATTGGCTGCCAATAGCCTTGCAGAAAAAAGGGTAAATGATATGATGAAAGTTCATAGCACCTACTAAACATTTTACATTTTATTAATTGATATTTTGCATTTTTATGGATCCCTTTTATTTTTATTCCTAAATTTAAAAACTACTTAATTACCTTATACTTTATACCTACTACTTTATACTTTTCTCACTTTCTAGTTCTTCTATTTCATGCTCAACCGTCGTTATATCCGTATCAAAGTTTTTCAAGTTGTATATTCTTTCGCTCAGCAAGAAAATGTATCATTGGAGTTCATTAGAAAATTGTACAAGGGGAATATTGTGAAGCTACAAGAGGCCTATCTCAAAATATTGAGCCTACCGATAGAGCTGAAACATTTTGCCACCGTAGAACTTGACAAACACCAACACCGTAACTTTACAGATGCCAAACGGATGGAAAGTTATAAGGTGCTTAGTGAAAATCTGACCATCGATAAAATTGCCAACGATAGTAAATTTGCAAGCAGTTTGCAAAGTAGTGGCATGAACTGGCAACAGGAATGGGATACCTTCCACACACTTTTTGATGAAATAGAAAAACTACCTTCTTATATTAATAGAAGCGAGAACCCTACCTTGGAAGAAGACAAAGTTTTACTTAAAAATATTTTAGATTTTCTATTTGCCGAAAGCGAAGTTTTTAATAGCTTAATGGAAGATTATTTTATAGGGTGGCAAGAAGATAAACCGGTATTGTTAAAAAATTTGGGTAAAACTATCGATCAAATTACCGAAACCGAGCCCTTAAAACTTTATCATTTGCCAAACCCTGAATGGAAGGAAATTCAAGAATTTGGGGCTGACCTATTAGAAAAAACCATCGGACATTTTGAAGAATTTGAAACACTGATTGGAGGCAGAACCCTTAACTGGGACACAGAAAGAATTGCACTTACCGATAGTATTTTTATGAAAATGGCAATTGCTGAATTTATGTTTTTCGAAACTATTCCTATTAAGGTTACCATTAACGAATATTTAGAATTAGCCAAAGTATATAGCACGCCAAAATCGAACTCCTTTTTAAATGGTGTATTGGATAATCTGCAAAAAGATTTGAAAGAAGAAGGTAAAATTTTAAAATCGGGTCGTGGTTTAATACAATAATTTACAATGGAGGAAATCTATATACTTAATGGTGTAAAGCTTGATATTCCTGTAATCCCCATCAATCGTGGTTTTTTATATGCCGATGGTTTTTTTGAAAGTATGCTATATAAAGAGGGGGGAATTGAGCTCTGGAATTTGCACGTAAAACGGCTCAGCAAAAACTGCCATACCTTATATATGCAGATTCCAGATACAGATTCCATATATCAATCATTGATGAAGCATGTTCCCAGTATTTATCAAAACATTCGTATACGATTAACTATATATAGAAAAGGAATGGGCTTCTATAAACCAGAGAACAATGAAGTGGAATGGCTGGCACACCTTATGGAAGTTTCTGCACCTATATCGAATGTATGCAAACTCTCTATTGAAAAAAATCTAAAAAAAAATATTACTCCTTTTTCAAATCTGAAATCGCTGAATGCACAATTGTTTGTACTTATCACCAACAATCCCGAACATGCAAATGCTGATGAAATATTATTGCTGAACGAAAATGGACATGTATGCGAAACAACCTCTTCTAATATATTCTGGCAAAAAAATAGTATATATTATACCCCCTCTCTCCTAACAGGATGCATAGGCGGTGTGATGCGGGAACACCTAATCAATAAATTTAAAGCGGAAGGGACTCCTATAATAGAATGTGCCGAACCCCTAGAAAGTATACAGCATGCCGATAAAGTTTTTGTGAGTAATGCGGTGAGAGGATTAAGAGAAGTGGTTTGGATTTGAATTTAGTATCTATTTTCTTTTATATACTAATCAAATATCATATTACAGAATTTTTTATATCTATTACAATCTAGTAGAAATAAACTGAGATTGGCTTCCTTAAAATTTCCCTTTGAAAATATACCCATCCCTACGATATTTGTGGTTAAATAATATTACCACCATGACAAATTTCTTCAACAACAAAAATCTCAAATTATTATTAATAGTAGTTTGTACCTTTATCATACATTCTGCCTCGGCACAAAAATATGTGACCACCACCGGAGCAGGAAATAAAGATGGTACCACTTGGAACGATGCTTATGACGATGCTGGTTTTAGAGTAGCTTTACTAGGTGCGACCGCAGGTGATGCGTTTTGGATAAGTGCCGGCAACTATAAACCCGACAATGTACGCGACTCATCGTTTAGAATACCCAATGGGGTAAAACTATATGGTGGCTTTTCTTTTGTTGATACCACTTGGGCAACCCGTAATTGGAAAACAAATATTACTACCTTTAGTGGCGATATTGGCACGCTTAATAATGCAACAGATAATTGTTACCATGTAATATTATTGGCAGGTACTGATACTTCAACCGTTATTGATGGTTTTACTATTGAGCTGGGGCGGGCAAATGGAAATGGAAATGGCAGAAGCAATGGAGCAGGAATATATAATAATGGAAGTGGCTCAGGAAATAGCAGTTCGGTAACAGTGAGAAATTGTTTTATTACAAACAACATCTCTAGCAATGATGGCGGGGGAATGATGGACAATGGATCGTTAGATGGTAATGTAGCATCTATAATAACCAATTGTATATTCTATCAAAACTCTGGAGGCAATGGAGGTGGATTATATGCTGCGGGATATAATGGCAACAATACGGGCACGGCAAACACACTTGCCACCAATTGCCTGTTTATCGAAAATACTTGTACCAGTTTGGGTGCAGGTAGCCATGCACATATCAATAAAGGAACCGTGCGTTTTGTTAACTGTACCTTCTACGCCAATAAAGCAACAAGCGGAACAGGTTCTGCCTTTTATCAATATAAAGGAACAGGTGAAATGACCAATTGTATTATATATAATAATTTAAAAAACCAAGTAGGAAAAAGCAATGTAAATGCAAATTTATATATAAGTAGTTCGTTGGTGCAGGGTGGATATTTAACAGGAACATATATTATAAATGCAAGCCCGCAATTTGTAGACTCGACAAATTATTTGGGCAGCGATGGATACTGGGGCACCAATGATGACGGACTTCAAATAGTTGAAGGTTCGCCCGCAATTAACTGGGGCCTCAACGATAGTATTCCCACAGATATCACAACTGATTTAATAGGCAATCCTCGTATTATATATAATACCGCCGATTTGGGTGCTTATGAATCGCCCTATAATTGTACCCAGGTAGGCATTACAACTACACAAACAACTTTGTGCAAAGGCAATACGCTTACCTTTAAAGCCCATAGCCAATTTGATGGTGCCAATGCCATGTATCTATGGAAAGTAAACGGCAGCAGCTCGGGTGTGGTCGATTCTATATTCTCTTCCTCATCGCTTAATAACAAAGATATAGTAACGTGTTATATTACCAGTAGCCTAGCGTGTTCCTATCCCAATAATCCTGTAAGCAATGGTATAAAAGTGAGCGTACAAACCTCGCCCAAATTATCAATAACCGGAAATCCATGTTTGGGCAGTGTGCTAACGGTATCGGGAGCAACCAATGCGTCAAGTATTATGTGGATGCAAGGGAATACCAATGTATATAATAGTATGCGAACAAATACAGGAAATGGAACCACCGAAGCTGGAGACTCAAGTGGAAGTACTGGAAATGACAGTACTTTATTAAATGGACCTAATGCGGTGTTTGTTGATGCTGCAGATAATATATATATATCGGATGCATTAAACCACCGCGTACAAAAATGGGCCAAAGGAAGTACTTATGCGGTAACAGTAGCGGGCGATGTGAATGGAAACTCAGGAAATGACAGCACCAAACTAAATACTCCTGGAGGAATTTTTGTTGACAATATCGGGAATATATATATTGCTGATGGCCTTAACCACCGCGTGCAAAAATGGGCTCCAGGAGCAAGTTATGGAACCACAGTGGCAGGAGACAAAAATGGAAATCCGGGAACCAATAGCAGTTCATTATATATTGCTACTTCCGTTTTTGTGGACGATTCGGCTTATATATATGTATCTGATTATTTAAACAACCGTGTACAAAAATGGGCTCCCGATGCAACTAGCGGCACCACGGTAGCAGGTGATGCAAGCGGCTCAAGCGGCTCTGGCAGTGCAAAATTAAATGGCCCCATAGGTTTATATGTTGATACCGCACTTAATATATATATTGCTGATTCGAAAAATAACCGCGTACAAAAATGGGCTGCAGGGGCAAGTAATGGAACCACCGTAGCCGGCGATAAAAATGGATCATCGGGAAGTGACAGTACCAAACTAAATACACCAACCGGAATATATATTGATGCGGCATGGAATTTATATATTGCGGATAGATTTAATAACCGTGTAATGAAATATATGCCCGGCCAAAACTATGGACAAAATGTAGCAGGCGATAAAAACAATACCAGTGGAAGCGGCTCTGTTTATTTAAATCAACCCACAGGTGTGTGTACCGATGCAAATGCCAATGTATATATATCGGATGTGGGCAATAACCGTATACAAAAGTGGGATCAACAAATGGTTAACACTACCTATACCCCCACCGATACAGGAATATACTATGCAGTGGTAAATACCACCGCAGGCTGCACTGCCACTAGCGGCAGCGTTACCATCATTAACAAGGTGAGCCCTACTATCATAGTTTCAGCTTCTCAATTATCGGTATGTGCTGGTACAGATATTACATATAGTGCATCCACCACTTTTGCTGGCACAAATCCAAGTTTTATATGGATGAAAAATGGAACCGCTGTGGGTACAAACGATTCAACATATACTGATACAAGCACCGCAAATAACGATAGTATATATTGTATACTTACCAGCAATATGCAATGTGCATCGCCCACACAACTCAATAGCAATATAATAGTAATTGCAGTACAAACTATTCCTACTGCAGGTATTACCACCAATGGAAATGCTACCTTTTGCCAAGGCGATAGCTTGGCATTATATGCTACCGCAGGAGCAGGAAATTATAGTTGGCTATTGAACAAAAACCTACTCATTACCTCTACCGATAGTATATATTATGCCAAATCATCGGGCGACTATCAGGTAATTGTTTCAAACGGTATTTGTGCCGATACCTCAGCAATATTTACTATACAAGTGCTGCCTGTTCCTGTTGCCAAAATTACACCATCGGGGGCACAAACTTTTTGCCAGGGCGATAGTGTTATATTATATGCATCAACAAGTATAGGATATACCTACCAATGGTATGATGGAACCAATGCCATTAGTGGTGCTACCGATAGTATATATATACCTAAAATTGCCGGAAGCTATATAGTAAAAGTCTCAAACGGAACTTGTGCAAGTGCCTCCTCTTCGGTAAATGTGACGGTAAACTCATTACCCTCTGCTCAAATATTCCCAAGTACCAATCAAACAATTTGTGCGGGCGATAGTATTATATTGCAGGCAAGCACCGGAAGTAACTACAGCTACCAATGGTATGATGGAAGCAGCACCCTATCCAATGCTACCAATGCTTCTTATATAACAAAAACAGCAGGAACTTATCATGTAACCGTAACAAGTAATGGATGCAGTGCTTCGTCATCTGCAGTTACAGTTACTATAAACCCACTGCCCACAGTGCCTACCATATCGAGGGCGGGCCAGGTAATCACTGCTACCACAGCAGTTTCTTATCAATGGTATTTAAATGGAAGTATGATAACAGGAGCCACTGCAAAAACCTATAATACCAATAACCAAAATGGAAAGTACAAAGTGCAAATTACGGATGCAAATGGTTGCAAAAATCAATCTGCTGATTTGGATTTTGTGGGAATAAACCAAACGTTCTCGAACCTCTCCATCAGCATGAAACCCAATCCCACTGCGGGTTTATTTACAATAAATATTCAAGGTATAGAAGGAGTGGCACAAGTAATTATATATGATATTGCCGGACGAGAAATTCTATCGCCAAGTAAATCTTCGCAAGTTGAATATAATATTGCTGACCAACCTGCGGGAATATATATTGTAAAAGTAATCTGTGGCCAAAAGGTAGCAAGTTTGAAATTAATAAAAGAATAGAAACAAAATCTCCATCATAAAAAAATCCCGCCTGATACAGACGGGATTTTTTTATACATTTATATTTAGTCTATTGTTTGGAAACCTCCACGGTACCAGATACTTTTTGTGTTATCTGACCGATTGATGGATCGGTATAATTGTATGAATAATCAAAAGTCCATTTTTCCTTTTTCTTTTCATTGGTAACAACAGTAACAGTATAGCTGCCATCAGGATCGGTAAATGTGATGGTAGTTTCTGTAGCTGCCCAAGTGAAAGTGGTAGTTTTACCATTGCTGTTATTATTAGTAGTACCGGTGCCGTCACTTTTGAAAGTGTAAATCCCTCCTGAAGTAGTAGAGTTGTGATGTTTGAGAGCTCCCTCCCACACTTTGAACAGTGGTAACATCTTCGCTGGTAACAGTCCAAGTGCCGGGCAAACGGCTTTTTACGGTTCGGTTGCACGATGCAAAACTAACAGCGATAGCAACAGTAAATAAATAGATAGTAATTTTTTTCATTGATTTATTTGATTAAATTTTCTGCAAATAAAAACAATAAAGACGATATTTCTAAAATGATTTTTGGTGGTAGAAGACTATTTTATCACCGTTATTTTTTTAGTAACTGCGGTTTTGTTGCCAAATATTTTGATAATATATTCGCCATTGTATAAGGTTTGTGTATCAAAATAAGCAATTGTACTACCTTGATATAATATTGTTTTTTTTACCAATTTTCCAGTTATATCATATAAGGAAATATCCAAGTTTTCTTTAGTTATATCATTCATTTGAATTGCAACTAAATCGTTGGCAGGATTGGGGAATACACTGATATCAATATCGTTGATTTCTGTCTTTAAAATTCCAATATTTGATGGAGAATAGGTAACAACATTCTCAGTAATCGAGGTAACTTTTGCTGCTGTTTTTGTTCCATAAAATGTAGGACCCACCACATAAGGATATGAGGAATTCCAATTTTCATCAACAGTAGCAAAATAGCAATATATACCATTCGGATATTCAGGCGTTACGCAGAATCTGCCATTATGGTCATCCAAATAATCGGAAGAAGCAGTAGTATTATATTGATAGTCTTCTCTGAAATATCCAAGCGGGTAAGTTGCATTCACATCAGGGCCTGCGGTTACTGTAGAGCCATCGGCATACGTGGTTCTTGTAGTTATATTTCTTAAAGTAAAACTCGATTTCATTCTCACAATTCCTCCTGTCCCATCTACATTTTTATAGGCATAGGCACCATATATAGGAAAGCCATCATAAGCAAATCCGATAAGCGGAGAATGTTTTGTACTATCTATAACATATAATCCATCCGCATCGTATAAATTACATACCGTTGATATTACTTTCAAATCCAATTTAAATGCACTGGGATTTTGATGATGGTGATAATTGCCCATAGCAGGGTGACCCTTTGAACAATCGAATCCTTTTCGCTCAGCAGGAATGGCATCTCTGTTCCACACGCCATCGCCCATGCACATAGGTTTTATGGGCCCGCCGCACAATGCACTTGTTGAGTTTTTCCAAGACACGCCATCTCTATAATCGAATAATGCAACACCATTTATAAATATTCCAATATTTCCTCCTGTAGTATTTATCGGATTTCCTGAATTTTTAACTGGATTTAAAGGGAACTTAAATATAGCATTCTGATCACTTGCAAGCGATGGATTGCCATCTAAAAATGGGCCCGTCATATAACTAGGAATTCCATGGGTTGATATATATACAGAGCTTGCCGAGTACTGCACTGTTTGCACATTTGCCAATACATTGTCATTAATAGGAGTTGAATTCCCACTTACATAATGGCGACCCATGATGCTGGTGGTGTTTCTTATCCAAGAAGAAATTGCTGGATTTGTTTGTGCCATACATATTATACATAATAATGTGAATGCAGATGTTGTGATAACTTTTTTCATTGAATAGATTTTGTATTGGTTAGATTTATATTAATGTTGTTCTGTTTACAAATAACATTACGAGTGTTTTTTTGAAAGGGTGGGGCGGAATGGGATTCATTGCCGAGTTGTGAGTGCCGAGTTATGAGAGTTGCTTTCGCCGCATGGTCCCACAACTCACAACTCAGCACCCACAACCCCTTCTTCTATTTCCTAAACTTCGGATTAAATAAAAATTCTTTGTCACTTAGTGTTAATAAAAATGCAATTATATCGGCTTTTTCATTAGGAGTAAGTATTATTTTTTTCTGTAATTGTTTCGAAAGTGTTTTGCTTTGCTGCACTCCCGATGTATAATGATTCAATACTTCCGATAATTTTTTGAATCGACCATCGTGCATATAAGGATAAGAAAATTCTATATTTCTTAAAGTAGGTACTTTAAATAATAAGGAGTCTTTTGCATCTTTGGTTATATTCATTCTTCCAAAATCATTGAGTGTTTTATCAATTGGCAATCCATTATTTTCAAATTGCAAATTGGTGAACAAAGGCTGCTTGTGGCATGAGCCGCAGTGCTGTTGAAACAATTCAAAACCTTTTCTTTCTTGGCTTGTAAACTCTGTTTGTTTTCGCATCACACTATCATACTTCGAATTTGCACTTACCAAGGTTAGCATAAATTGTGATATGGCTTTTAAGGTATGCTCGCCTGTTATCATACTATCGCCAAATGCTTGGTAAAATAATTTTGTATATATAGTTGATTGCTGCAACTTCGCCACTACATTTTCTATTTTACTATCCATCTCCAAAGCATTGCTCATAGGTGCCAAGGCTTGCATATCTATATGATTAATTGCCCCATCCCACATAAACGATTTATGCCAGGCCAAGTTCATTAGTGCAGGGGAATTTCTTGTCCCAATTCTATCATCAATACCATGACTTAATGCATGATCAACATGGGTGAAAGCATTGTAGGGCGAATGACAACTGGCACATGATATTTTATCATTTCTTGAAAGTATGGGGTCGTAAAACAAAGCTTTGCCGAGCTCAATTTTATCAGTACTTAGCGGGTTTTTATTAAAGTCGTAATGCGGCTTGGGCCAGTTTTGGGGAACCACAAATATGGGCTCATTTTTAATACTAAACGAAGCAATAAACAAACCTATTAAAACCAATATGATAAATTTGTTTCTCATTGCTGCACGCTAAATATTTTTGAAAATTTTTCAGCAAATAAAACTGCCTCTTTTCCGGGCGACATTATTTGATTGTGTTTCGCTAAATCAATAACTGTAAATATTTTTTGTAAATCGATGGCAATAACTATTTCTTTATTATCCGTTACATTTAGCAAAACAGTTTGCAAAGCATTATCCGCATTTTGATAACCGCCCAAATGAAATTGAAACTCATTATTTCTGGTTTTACACAGTTTACTTTTCCCTTCCAATTTCATATTGATATAACCACTTTGCCAAGTCCAGTACATTCCTTTAGTTGGATCCAAATCGCCGCCCATGGCTCCAGACACATTGGTGGCACTATCAATACCAATATTAAATTTTATTTTATTATACTTTAAATTTGAATGCGTATTCAATAATATATATAATGATTTTTCATTGGCTGCATCCAGCAAATGAAAACTGTTTTTCTCTTCCCATACCAAGCTATCATTCTGCAATAATTTTATAGCCGATATATAACATTTAAAATTGGATATACAAATACTATCTGTTGTATAACATGAATCATCTAGGTGCAAAACAGGTTTTCCAAACACCGGATTAAATGAAATTTTTGTGGCGGATTGGGCATACGATGTAATGCTTAGCATTACAAAAATTAATATGCTTATTTGTTTTAGTTTCAATTTTTAGAATTAAATTCTAGGAACATTAAAGTTATAAGACTCTTTAGAATGTGTGCGGGTCAACAATCTGCAACCCTTCTATATTTTTAAAGTCTGCTTTGTTTC
This sequence comes from Flavobacteriaceae bacterium, assembly GCA_025363675.1. Taxonomy (GTDB): domain Bacteria; phylum Bacteroidota; class Bacteroidia; order UKL13-3; family UKL13-3; genus CANJUD01. The sequence goes on from JANYDJ010000045.1 coordinate 15,612, forward strand.
GGCTTATTAAAGTCAAGTCATATACCAAAGCTGTAGCTGCTATAATAGCATCGGGCAGTTTTGTTTTATACTTCTTACGTATATCTATAGATAGATTTACAATATTGTCTGATAAATCTAAAACAGTTGCATCATCCATAAAACTTGTAAGTATACTATAATGTTCATCAAGAGTATTAAAACCTAATACTTCAATTTTAGTAATAACAGACACATTGGGCCCAGCATCAATAATGCTGTTCATATAATCCATTCCGGCGGCTAAAAGTTTTTTACCGAGGTAATCAATAACGGCATTTGTATCAATTAAATATTGCGGTTGTTCCATTCTTTACGGCTATGGGTTACAAAACTTTGAAGTTCATCAGCAATATCGGAAGGTAATTTACCAGCATATTTGTCAGATAGTTTTTGTTTTTGTTCAATACTTTTCTTTAATACTTTAATAATATGCAGGTCTTCCAAATCTTCCAAAAGTTTGTATGCCTTGTTATTGTTTATTTGTACTAGTACTGTTTCCATTATAATTAAAATTAGATATTCTAAAAAACATTAATAATCTGTGTAATGCAAAAATACAGATAAAAAATGATTTATTGAAATATAAATATGTGTATTCAAAATTTCGCTTCCTCGTTGTCGCCGTTCTTTTGAACAGCGATATTTGTCTGAATCACGGATTACTCGGATTTCACAGATTTTTGTGCGATTCATATAATCCGTGCTAATCCTTTAATCTGTTTAATCCGTGATTCAGACTAAATTCGACAACAAAAAAGCCCAATAAAATTATTGGGCTAAAAAAAAAGAAAAAAGTTAAGCTATTCAAAACTTAACACTAGTAGCGGGGAGCGGGATCGAACCGCCGACCTCAAGGTTATGAATCTTGTGCTCTAACCAACTGAGCTACCCCGCCGTTTTCGGGGTGCAAATATAAGAAGGAAATTTAATGGGGCAAAGCCGGGATTTCAAATAAACAATATTTTTGATTGCCCAATGGCTGTACCCATTGCCTGATAGGGGCTCCCGTACTTTTTTGTGCTTCCATAAATTTATCGGGATTGGTTACCAACACCACTGCATGAGGTGCCCGAACCAAGGGTGTATAAGTATCGTTTTCAAGATTGTGATAGAGCAATTTTACATTCTTATTGCCCACAGCTGGCAATGCAAACTCCATAGGCACCTGATAGGTTTTGTCGTTTTGTGACACCACCTCCCCTATTTTATTTAATACCTGCTTCAAATTGCTGTGTGTTTCTTCATTTTGAAGTTGGCAGTACAAATGTCGAAACGGAAATATACAAAAAGAGGTGAATACCAATACCAATTGTAGCGTATAATAATTTTTGGAGGGCAATGGCATTGTAATACATTGGTATAATATAAAAATTACCACATAATCAAAATAATAATCTTTGCCCAGCACGGTTGCTAATAGCATAAATGCCAATAGCTGTAATAATTCCTTTTTCGCATTATCATTAAAATATAGTCGGTAAGCATAATATATGATAAGGAACATACACGATTTAACAAATGCTGCTATAGGCAATAACAAATTGCCTTCATACCTCGCTTGTAGTGCGTAAAACAAAGTTAATGCGTGTTCGGTAAACAGCAAGTAAAAGGCAGCAATAAAAAACAGCAAAATACCCAATTGAATAAACATACTTTTAATATGATAAGTACTGTGCGTTAAATTAAACAATAAAGCAAACAATCCCGCAGCGGGGTGAATGGCAATAAAGAGAAAACTTATCAATATATTTTGCCACACGAATTTGAGATATCTATGATTCAGAAAATATAACAACAGCAACACATTGATTAAATGCTCGGGACGCAAACTGGTAAAAGTATTGCAACTAATAACCAAAACTACAATAACCCAAATTTGAGCGAAGAGTAGGTTGTACTTTTTTCCGTATTTTACAATAATAAATACATATAATAAATTAATAATTATATTTAAAATAAAGGGACCATATATACTGTTTCCCATTACCAAATAAAAAGGAATTTTAAGATAATAATGCAGAAATGGCAAACGATATCCTGTAAATATATCTTCTGTCCAAAAGCCCTGAATAGCCGAAAATACTGGTGTTAACGTCCATACACCATCGTGCGTAGGTAGCGGATATATATAATAGTTTGCAGCCAAACATACGAGGGTAAGTAGGGAAATAAGCAAAGCAAATCTATATACTAATTTTTCGTTCATTATTTAATTTTTACAAATTCTTTGTCTTGGTTTTGTTGATGGAAATGCATGATACTCGAGTCGTATCGGAGCATACGGTTGTCGCCATTTTTTATAATTTCAAAATACACGGAACCGGGATGTTTCCTTATATTTTTTTCAAATTCGTTTAAAGTGGGTGATAAGTTTTTCATCACATCTGAAAAAGGTGAAACAATATAGACATCTGTACGCATAAATTCCAACCACTTATCAGCAAAAGCTACTGCCGATTTAGGTTCAATGGTTTTGTATTTCGAATTTAAACGTTCGTATCGCTCTATAAAAGTTTCCGATTTGAGATATTGGTTCATATATATACTTTTGCCAATACAGTTGATACCAAAAATAAAGAGAGCTGTGATGAATAAAAACCGAGGCTGTATTTTTATCCTATACTGATGCAAAACTCCAAACAATATTAACATAGTTGATACGATAAAAAAGCGAGGGTGATTTACTCCAATAGCATAGTTGTTACGCATTAGTAAAGGGATGGCCAGATACGCTATACCCAATATTAGAGCACATATCATCATAATTTTGTCAGGCCTTTTCTGTGACTTTGTATATGTTTTAAATTTTACAATGCGGTATACTATAGTTATGATAACAGACAAACTGAATATTTTTTCATACTTACTACTTAGCCCTGAGCTGAAAAGGAAATCGAAACTATTGAGCACTTGTTGAAAAAAACTAATCCCAAAGTCGGCAAATTCGTTAAAACTTGGATTCCAGTTGTAGCCAGATATTTTATTTTTCGCAAAATAATTAAACCAAATAAATATTAGTTCCGTAGTAGCACAAATAAAAAATACGGCTATAATACTATATAGTTTTTGGGTATCTTTTTGTTTGTATGTTTTATATATCAAATAACAAAAAGGCAACAAAGTAATTATACCCAAGTATCGGATTCCGACGGCAAGCAAACTGGCAAAACCCATAGCCATAGCCCATTTAAGAAATTTTTCGCTGGTCAGAAATTTCTCTACTGATAGTAAAAACCAAATCAATACACAGATAAAAGGAACTTCGCTCCAACCCTGATAAACCATATCAAAAAACGACGCATGAAAAAAGAGCAATATATAAATAGGAGCTTGCTCACGGTAATTTCTATGCAATAATAAAAAGGTAATTCCTATAAAAATTAGGTTCACAATTTTGATTGCAATATATACTGGAATATTTGTAAAAAGCGACAGATAGCCTGTCAACATAGGATATATGGGTGGCCATATAAAAAAATTCTGAGCTTCATTATAATATATATAATCAGGCGACATTACGGCAAAACCATTCCCTTCTTTAATACTTTGGGCCAATCGCAGATACCAAGGAGCATCGATGGTAATACCACCATAAGAATCGAAATAACTAAGTGCCACCACCGCCAATGCTAGCAGCACCAAATAGGTAACGGGACTTTTGTATAGCTTTTGGTTAATTATCACTTGATGCCACGAATTACAGACTTTTTTTTCACACAACCATTCATTTTTTTAGACAGGGCACTTCATCATATATAAATCGGCCTGCGAAAAGAAAGTAGCACTTAAAAACTAAAAAAACAGATAATTGTTTATATCTTATATTCAATAATAGTATGGCGTAAATTGATTTTTGCCAAACGAAGATTACTTTTGACCACTAAATGGACAGAGCAAAAACAGACCAAGCCGCACACGAAAAAGCGGAAATACTAAAAAGGTACAGGCAATTATTGAAAGCTTGTAAATCCACCTTAGAGAAAGGTGACAAGGAACTTATTCGCAAAGCATTCGATATGGCTCTGGATGCTCACAAAGATATGCGACGCAAAAGTGGGGAGCCTTATATATACCATCCCCTGGCTGTTGCAAAAATTGCTGCCGAAGAAATTGGCTTAGGTACCACATCGGTGGTGTGTGCATTATTGCACGATGTGGTGGAAGATACTTATATAACACTGCCCACTATCAAAAAACAATTTGGTGCCAAAGTTGCCAGCATCATCGACGGGCTTACCAAAATTTCTGCCTCTGTTTTCAATGAACAAACTAATAGTTTGCAGGCAGAGAATTTTCGCAAAATGTTGCTTACTTTAGGTGATGATGTGCGAGTCATTATCCTGAAACTTGCTGACCGATTGCACAACATGCGGACACTAGAAAGTATGAGCCGCAATACCCAGCTTAAAATTGCCAGCGAAACATTATATATATATGCTCCGCTTGCACACCGCTTGGGTTTATATGCCATTAAAACCGAACTGGAAGATTTGTCTATTAAGTTTACTGAAAGCGGCCAATACAAACAGGTGGCAGCCAAACTTTCGGCAACCAAACAAGAACGCAATAAATTTATCAAAAAGTTTATTGACGATTTGGATCATAAACTACAAGCCCTCGGACTCAAATACGAAATAATTGGCAGACCGAAAAGTATATACAGCATCATGAAAAAGATGCAGAAACAGCAAATACCTTTTGAAGAAGTATATGACCTTTTTGCTATTCGTATTATAGTGGACTCGCCGCTTGAAATGGAGAAAGCTGACTGTTTCCAAATATACGGATTACTTACTGACAACTACACCCTTAACCCTGCCCGCTATCGTGACTGGATTACGCATCCCAAGTCGAATGGGTACGAAAGTTTGCACACCACAGTGCTTAGCCCCGATGAAAAATGGGTGGAGATACAAATTCGTACCGCCCGCATGGATGATATTGCTGAAAAAGGGTATGCAGCCCATTGGAAATATAAAGAAGCCGGTGTGAAAACTGATAGTGGTTTGGAAGATTGGTTAGTGAAAGTTAGAGAAACACTTGAAAATCCTGAATCGAATGCCCTGGATTTTATTGATGATTTTCAGTTGAATTTTATGGGCGAAGAAGTATTTGTGTTTACGCCCAAAGGTGCCCTAAAAAAGCTACCCCAACTTGCTACTGCTCTCGATTTTGCTTACGATGTGCATAGCGATGTTGGAAATCATTGTATAGGTGCCAAAGTAAATAATAAATTGGTACCGCTCAGTTATAAATTGCAAAACGGCGATACTATAGAAATCCTTACTTCGCAAAAACAAAAACCCAATGAAGACTGGTTACACTTTATTGTGACTGGTAAAGCCCGCAGCCGCATAAAATATTATTTGAAAGAAGAAATACACAAAGTGGCAGCCGAGGGAGAAGAATCTATTAAACGTAGGTTTAGAAACAGTGGCATCGAAATGACCCATGAAGATATAGAAAAACTGGTTAAGCATTTCGACCTGAAAACACCCATGGATTTTTTCTACCTAGTAGGCAGAGGTTCTATAGATAAAACTACGCTTAACCTAAAGCAAACACTGGCAGAAAAGCCTCGCCAAACTAGTGATAATAAGATACAAGACAAAGCAAAAGAAAATGCGGAAAAAGCCAAGCATAAATCTTTAATCCGACCCGATACTATTATAATAGGCGAGAACGATACCGATCTGGACTATACGCTGGGCTCGTGCTGCACACCCATTCCGGGCGATGATATATTTGCTTTTGTAACGGTGGGTGATGGTATAAAAATACACCGCACCAATTGCAAAAATGCTCCCAAAATGATGTCGACTTATGGCTATAGGGTACTTAAAGCACGATGGTCGAGAGGTGGGGCTGTGAGTGAGAAATCGTTCCTTACCAATATAAGTATAATTGGTACTGATTCTGTGGGAATAGTGCAGGGAATCACAGATATTATATCGAAACAAATGCAGGTAAATATGAAATCGATAAGTATTGATACAGTGGACGGACGATTTGAGGGAAGCATCTCCTTATATATATATGACACCAACCATTTGGATGATATAATACAAAAAATATCAGAAGTAGAGGGCATATATCAGGTAACTAGAAATAGCTAATATATATATATGCAAGAAGAGCTAATTGTACAAGGCATGCATTGCCAAGGCTGTGCCGATACCGTGCGGAAAGAATTGGAGAGCAAAGGCATGGAACAAGTATATGTTGATTTTGCAAGCGATAAAGCCACCTTCGTAAATACCAAAAATATTCCTTTAAAAACTATTATACCAGCAATTCAAAAACTGGGATATAAAGCAAGTATCATCATACCCAAAACACCATGGTATAATAAAGTAGAAAATCTATTTCTGCTCACACTTCCTTTTACTATTATATTACTATCTCACATGTTTGTGCAAATACCTTTGTTGCACAATGCTTGGTTTCAGTTAGCTATTACCTTGCCTGTATTGGCTGCAGGTATATGGGTGTATGGCAAATCTGCCTGGGCCAGTACCAGAAACTTATCGCCCAATATGAATGTGCTGATTATGCTGGGGGCACTGGCATCATTTATATATAGTTTGGTGGGATTACTACTGTTTAATGCAGACATTAATTATATATTTTTCGAAACTACTGCAAGTATTATATCTTTTGTGATGCTGGGTTCGTATATAGAAAAAAAAGCGGTGGCACAAACCACTAAAAATTTGGATTTACTAAAAGCAAATTCCCCGCTAAAAGCTACCAAACTATTATATGATTTACTGAGCGGAAAAGAAGAACAAATAGAAGTAGATGCCCGCCAAATTAAGAAAGGCGACACTATAATGGTTGCTGCTGGCAGCCAAATTCCTGCCGATGGTATTATTATAAACGGGAAAGCAATTGCTGATGAAAGTATACTAACAGGAGAAAGCCCCGGTACCAAAAAAAGTATAGGCGATAAAGTAATCGGTGGGAGTTTGCTAACGGAGGGCTGGCTCAAAATTACCGCTACCAGTAATTTTAATGACAGCACTTTAAGCAGGATTGTGAAAGAAGTGGAACAGGCAAGCGGACAAAAACCGCAGATACAATTATTGGCTGACAGAATAAGTGCCCTATTTGTACCGGCAGTAATAATGATATCTTTAATCACTTTGCTAATTAATCATTTTATAGCTGATTATAATTGGGGGCAAAGTTTAATGAGGTCAGTAGCAGTTTTGGTTATATCATGTCCTTGTGCTTTGGGCCTTGCTACACCCCTTGCCGTTGTAGTAGGTTTGGGCAGGGCTGCTCGAAAAGGTATTATAATAAAAGCAGGTTTGCACCTAGAAACATTGGCAAAAGTTGATACCGTGGTTTTTGACAAAACTGGAACACTCACCAATGGCAAAATGAAGGTGGTTGAATTTAAAAGTTTTGATTTTAGTGAACGTGATGCCAAAAACTATATACATTTTTTAGAAACACATTCCGCTCACCCAATAGCACAAACTATTGTTAGAAATTACCCCCACTGGAGACATCACAGCATTGCTTTTGACCAAGTAGAAGAAATAAGCGGATTGGGTATAAAAGCCCTCGATCATTTTGGGAACCGTTACACTTTGGGCAGTTTAGAAATAAGTAAAAAACCCATCAAAGAACCTAAAATGAAATGGGATATCTATTTAACACTTAACGAAACTATTATAGCGGCATTTGATGTGGAAGAAGAAATGAAATTGGGAGTAAAAGAAATGATCACAGCATTGAAACAAAAAGGTTTTGAAACTATAATACTCAGTGGAGATTCGCAGAGCAAATGCAATAGAGTAGCAGCCGCATTAGGAATTGATAAAGTATATGCCCGCACCCTTCCACAGAAGAAAGCAGATATTATAAAGAAACTCTCCAAAGCAAGAACCGTGGCTATGATAGGAGATGGAATTAACGATACCATTGCTATGGCCAAAGCACATGTAGGAATAGCTGTGGGCGGTGCCGCAGATTTAGCACGAGAACATGCAAATATTGTTATACTAAAAAATGATCCCCATATAATAATGGATGCCCTTACCGTGGGACAAAATACATACCATACCATCAAACAAAATTTGTGGTGGGCTCTTGCATATAATTCCCTAGCAATTCCATTAGCTGCCATGGGTTATCTAAGTCCGTTGCTCGCTGCATGGGGCATGGCATTTAGCGATGTGGTGCTGGTACTAAATACACTTTGGAAATTAGGGAAGAAAACATAATATATCGCCCGTTGTTCATTGGAAGTAACATAAATTTTGTATCCGTTTATAATAACAACAAACATTTGTAGAAACAACAAAAGACTAGCGAATAAATAAAGATATGATTGGCTACTATTTTAATGCTACTAAAATAGTCTATTGCAATTTTAAAGTTCTATTTACCAATGTTTTAATTAAAATATTCAGAAAAAAACATCAAAATAAACCAACGTAAGAGTTAGCCACATATCTTTGCCTTGCTTACCCTAAAACTAAATCAAACAAAAGGATAAGTACTAAACTAACTAAATTACACAAATGACTATTTACATTGGAAACCTCAGCCATCAGGCTACCGAGGATGATTTGATGTCCCTGTTTTCACAACATGGTGAGGTAACATCAGCAAAAATCATCAAAGACAATTTCAGTGGCAGACCTCGTGGGTTTGCTTTTGTAGAAATGGCCGACGATGAAGCTGCAAAAGCTGCAATCGAAGCCCTAAACGACACTGAGTTTATGACCCGTACAATGGTTGTGAACGAAGCTCGTCCCAAAACCGAAGGCGGTGGCGGAGGCGGTGGAGGTGGCGGCAGACCTCGCGGCGGTTTTAACCGTGGCGGTGGTGGCGGCGGCGGCGGTTTCAACCGCGGCGGTGGCGGCGGCGAAGGTGGCGGCGGTGGCTACAACAAACGCTATTAATTTGCACATAACACACAGAAAAGGCAGTCAGAAATGGCTGCCTTTTTTATTTTACCTCACCCCGGTTCTGCAGGCAGAACAGCCCCTCTCCAGCGGAGAGGGGTGACGAGCGAAGCAACGTCGGGGTGAGGTAAATAATATTTCAAACTCCAATACTTCTGTTGTTGATTTGCACCTATGAAAATCTTGATTACCGGAAGCAACGGATTGCTTGGCCAAAAACTAGTTGACAAACTTAGAAACAAACCCGATATACAATTAATTGCTACTGCATTGGGTGCTGATAGGTATCCGTTTACCGAAGGATATATATATAATACTTTGGATATAGGAAATGAAGCCGAAGTAAAAACTATTATACAACAATACAAACCCGATTGTATTATAAACACTGCTGCCATGACCAATGTAGATGGTTGCGAAACCGACCACGAAGGTTGTGACAGATTAAATGTGCATGGTGTAAAATACCTGGCACAAGCTGCCGATGAAATTGATGCACAACTCATCCACCTCTCCACCGATTTTATATTTGATGGTACACATGGCCCACTAAAAGAAGATGAAGAACCTAAGCCATTAAGTTATTATGGTAACAGTAAATATATAGGTGAACAAATGGTGAAACAGTATTGTAATAAATGGACTATTCTCCGCACCGTTTTGGTATATGGAGTGGTGCATAATATGAGCCGAAGCAATATAGTACTTTGGGTAAAATCATCATTAGAAAACAAGATAGCAATTAATGTGGTCGATGATCAATTTCGCACCCCTACCCTAGCCGAGGATTTAGCTACTGGATGTATACTTGCAGCTACCAAACATGCCCAAGGAATATATAATATATGCGGCAAAGAATTTATGAGCATCTATGATTTAGCCCAACGCATAGCAGAGCATTGGCAGCTCGATAAATCCCTAATCCGCCGTGCCCAAAGTGCCGATATAAACCAACCCGCCAAACGCCCACCCATTACTGGTTTTAATATTGGTAAAGCAAGAGAAGAATTGGGATACGAGCCGCATAGTTTGGAGGAGGGGTTAGAGAGTTTGCACTTGCATTAAGTATCTAATGAAATTTATATTAACGAATACAACTCCCCTAAAAACTACTATTATAATAGTTGCAGTTTTTACTTTGCTTTCCATACAAGATTCTTCAATAAATAGATGTGGCGGAGAATTTAATATTGGTTTTCCACAACCAGTTTATTTTTATAAATCAGGAAAGATGGATGAAGATGCTATTCGATCGGGTTTTAAATCTTTGAATTTGGTCATCGATATAGTTTCATACGCCATATTATATTTTATTATTAAAAAGATTATAACCAAAAATCAGAACTAATATTATAGGGGAGTTCTATAATTTAAATCATTGTTATTCAAATAAATATATGTATATTTGCGTATAATTTAACACGAAAACAATATGACATCACAAGAGTATAAAACAAATGGCAAAAAGGGATTATTTGACGAGCAATTTACTATTGAACGTTTGTCTGCAATTGGCAATCCTTTAGAGAAAATAAGCAATGTTGTTGATTTTGAGGCATTTCGCAACACATTAGAGTCAAAGTTGTTAAATACAGAAAAGAAAAACAATGCAGGAGCGAAACCGTATGATGTTGTGATGATGTTTAAAATTATGATTTTACAACGCTACTATGGTCTTGGAGACAAGCAAGTGGAGTTTCAGATAATTGACAGGCTAAGTTTTAAAAAGTTTTTAGGGTTGGAATCTGGCGATAAAGTACCTGACGAGAAAACCGTTTGGGCATTTAGAGAGACTCTAACAAACAGTGGTGTTGTAGAATTATTGTTCAGACAGTTTATACAGTTTGTGGAAGATAAAAACTTGATATTCAATGAGGGAAAGCTTATTGATGCCAGTTTTACCGTAGCCCCACGCCAGCGTAATACTCGTGAAGAGAACGAAAAAATAAAAAGAGGCGAAGGCAATGATTTGTGGAACGACCAACCCAATAAGAAAAAGCATAAAGATATTGATGCCCGCTGGACAAAGAAAAATGGAGAGAAATATTACGGTTATAAAAATCATGCAAAGGTAGATTCCAAAAGTAAATTCATCAAGAAGTTCGCAGTTACAGATGCGTCTGTGCATGACTCGCAGCCTTTAGATGATTTGTTGGATAAAAGCGACAAAGGTCAACCACTATATGGAGACAGTGCTTATACAGGAGAAAAACAAAAGAAAGTAATACGAAAGTACCAGCTTAAAAACAAAGTACACGAAAAAGGATACAGAGGAAAACCTCTGACGGCTAAACAAAAAGCAAAAAACAAGATAAAATCTAAGACAAGAGTTAGAGTAGAACACGTATTCGGCTTTATGGAACAGAGTATGAATGGACTTGCTGTAAAATCTGTTGGAATAGTAAGAGCAACAGGAATAATAGGGCTTATAAACCTTACATACAACTTATTCAGATTTGAACAAGTCCAAAGACTAAATTTATTATCTGTGTAATGCGTTGTTAGTTAGTTAGTTGCGAATTGTTAAAATAAAATTGATTTTTGGTATATGAATTAAAAAAATAATCGTATAATTGCTTACTTTTTCAGTACAGATTTAAACGGGTTCAAGTTTGTATCTGAAAAAACTTAAAAAAATGAATTTTTAGAACCCACCTA
>JANYDJ010000058.1 GCA_025363675.1 Flavobacteriaceae bacterium
ATTGTAATAGACTCGAAAGTAGAATATGCTATACTATCATGCCAATAATATAACGAAACATTATAATTCCCTGCCTTACTAAATTGGTGTTCTGTTGACATTGATATAGAGGAATCATTACTCCCTGTAGAGCTGTCGCCAAATACCCACAATACCGAATCGACTTTAGATGAATCAACTACTGAAAATTTAGTTGTATTTAAAATACAAACATCCGAATAATTAAATTTAACATATATAAAATAAGATTGTATAAATGTAGGCAAGCCATCAAATGTTTGCTTCCCTTTCAAATCGACTGCATTCCATTTATATTTACAAGTAGGGTAAGTTGAGTCGGCTAAACTTAATTCACCCAATACTTTTGCTCCCGATCTTGTTACATATATATTACCATTAGGCCCTAGCTGCATAGCGGCCATTAAATAATCTGTGGTAGTATATACAATTTTTTTAGAGCTTTTTATTTGTGCAACCGAACCCGCTTTCAAATCATATTGATATATATGTCCCTTTATTGCTCCTGAATTATTATCAGCATATAACTTATTACTACTAGCAGAAAATTCCACACCATAGCAATCGGGAATTGAGTCTAGTTTACCCATATTCGAACATTTCCCTGTTGATGCATTAAAGTTTCCATAATATAGCGAATTCAAACCCGTCTGACAAAATGCAATATGTGCTCCGTCAGGAGATGCTTTAAAATACCCCAAACATACACTGCTACTAGTGTTATCTCCCGAATACGATACGACCGGAGTTGAATTTACGCCCGATGAATTTACTAAATATGCATAAATACTATCGCTTGCATTAGAAAGACTTAATACCCAAAAATCAGTTCCATTAGCATGTTTTACTGCACTTAATTTTTCTAACAAATCAGATGATAATGCGGCATTTTTTGTAGTAACTTTCCCCAACCCTGAATTTTGGCTCATATCTACAATAGAGTAATGCAAACCATTAGTTCCTGGATAAGCATCTATTGAAAATACATAATACAAATTTTTGCTCCCAGGTTTTGGAACAATTACACCTGATTGGGTAGCAGAAAAATTACCTAAAAGTCCAGAACCATTTTGCATTATTTGGTGATTGCTATTCCACACATAACTACCATCAGTATACATCAACAAATTACCTTTGGCATCTGAAACCACAGCACAACCTTCATAAGTATAACATTGGCCGTTAGTCACTCCTTTGGGCACACCATTTACAAAATGGACACCTGCATAATCCCCAAAATACCACCAATCAGCTTGCTTCTGAGCCTTTGCTGAAGGCAATATGAAGCAAACAATTGCTAATATATATAGTCGAAAATTATATCTCAAATTGATATCATTATTTTCTTAATTACTATTTAAAAAAACGATAATTTAACTACGGAAAAATAGTTAAATTATCAGTTGATTATATATCAATTTGATTATTCCAATATTAATTGAAATATCAATTAATATTCACTAGTTTATGTATGACATTCTCTCCATCAATAGTAATTTTTATTAGATAAATTGATGGTGTTACATTCTGCATGTTAACCTGTAAAAGTTGTTCTCCTGTTGGAACGCCGTTCATTTTATTTTCATATACTTTCCGACCATTCAAATCATAAGATTCTATCATAACATCTGATTTTTTTTGCAGATTCAAATCAATCGTAAACAAGCCATTGCTTGGATTGGGGAATAAATTTATTTTATACGCTGCTTGGAATTTATTATCAATAGATGTAGTATATACAGTTTTTGTAATTGAATCTATACAACCGTCTTTTGTTATTACTTTCAATGATACACTAACAGGACCTGACTGTGCAAAATATTGTGTGGGAGTTACCATACTGCTACTTGTTCCTCCCTCGAATGACCAAAAATAACTGCTATATTTTGTTGAATCAGGAATAAACTTAATGAGGTGGGAACTTACCATACTATCTTTAAAGTTTGCTGAAGCAGGTGGGTAATAATTAATGCTTATTGAATCAATAGCCGTGCAACCCAATACATCTGTTATTTTGCACCAATAGTCACCGCTATTGCTTACTGTAATTTTTCTGGTATTGTCGCCAGTACTCCAATTATATAATGATGCGGTGCCTGCATCAAGAGTTAAAGGATTTGCTCCAGTTTGACAGGTTTTAATATCCTTGCCAAGATTTAGTGAAACGATATCGACGGTAACAAATATATCATCGCTCACCGTGCATTTCCCATTGGTAACATCTACTGAATATTTACCAGTTTGTGTAACCTTTAAAGTTTGCGAAGTGGAATTATCACTCCATTTATAAGTAGACCCTGCGTTTTGTGCATCAAGTATGATACTCTTGCCACATACTACAGTATCATTACCTAAATTCACTATAATATTTTTCAAATCAATTTGTATAGTATCATACACTACGCATCCATTATATGCAGATATAATGGAATATACACCCGAATTGTTAAGTGTTATAGAACGAGAAGTATCACCCGTATTCCATAGGAATTTTGAACCGATGGGTGAGCTCGCACTTAAATTATAACTGGCACCACATATAGTAGTATCCACTCCTAACACATTGCTAAAATATAAATTTTGAACTTGTATTGACTGTGATAGTGCCTGGCTGCAACACCCGTCTTTTGCAATTAACACACTATAACTTCCCGATTTTGATGCATAATAATAATATGAATTTGCACCACTGATTGAGGAACCATTTAACTTCCACTGATAGGTATAGATTGGGTCATACGCAACTGAAAATAATACAGAATCTTTACCGCATAAAGTAGTAGAACCGGTTGTAGTAATTGTAGAATCTATACTTGAAGAACTATTACAATATTTCAATAACAATCCATCTTGCCCTCCTGCACTGTTAAGAGTTACATTATCTATATCAAATCCGTCTTGGTAGAATCCACATATATATACATTATCATGTTTGTCAACTTGAATTCCGTATCCTGCATCATAATTTGAACTGCCTCCAAAATCGGCCCATACAAAATTACCACCTGTATCTAATGCAGCTACAAATAAATCGGTCTGCCCTGCAAAATTACTTGAATAACTACCTAATGTAAGAGCTTGGCAGGTAACACCAGCAATATATATTCTGCTATTATCCTTGCTCATACAAGTTCCATAAGTTGTAGCATAACCCGAACTTGGCCCCTCTGAAGTAAACCAAAGTAAATTACCATTAGAATCATATTTTGCTACACAAAAATTACGTGACCCTTGTATCGAACCACCATTATAATTATTGCCATCTTCTGATGTGGCAGTAACATTTCCTGCATGCGTGCCTGTCAAATATACATTATCCAAATTGTCAATCGTCATCTTATCCATTGCATCACCTCCAGAACTATATATAGTTTCTAGCCATTGGCAATCACCATTAATATTTAATTTAGCTATAAAGCCTGAATTATAATTACTTGATAAACTCTGAATATTGTTAAATGAAACTGTCCCGTTTCCATACCCTGCGGAACCACAAACATATACATTGTGTTTCGAATCTACACTCACTCCTATCCCATCATCATCTACCGAACCAGAACCTTGTTTTACCCATTTTATATTCCCATTTTTATCATATTTTAATACATATACATCTGTTCCTCCACTACTTGTTAGTGTTTTAGAGCCAAAAGATACTTGCCCAGAAAATTTCCCGGTTGCATATATATTATTACTATCATCAAGTGTTATATCAAACCCAACATCTTCCCCACTACTGCCATAAGTTTTTACCCAAATAACATTTCCACTTTTATCGTATTTAGCTATATATATATCATTTCCCCCATTTGTAGAAACAGTTTTATTTGAATTATTGGCACTGCTAAAAGTGCACGAACCGGCAAAAGCACTTGTTATATATATACTTCCTGCTTTATCAACACACATACCTAGCTGATATGAAAACTCATCGCCTGAACTACCAATAGTTTGAACCCACTGTACTGTTCCACCACAGTCGTATTTGACTAAGAAATGGTCTCTCCCGCCTTTACTATTTTTTGAAATGCTGCCTAGTTTTATTGTATTATTAAAATAACCGTAAGCTATAGAATTATCATTTGAGTCTATCGCTAAATTCCATGTTTGCTCATCGCCTGTACTTCCTTGTGTTTTGCTCCACTTATAATTTTGTGAAAACACGGTGGCAGAGATACTAAATAATATTAGTACGGATAAAAATAGTTTTTTCATTTTCATTTTGTTTTTTGTAAATTGTTTATATGTTTAATTTTGGATAATATTCACTAATTTCTGTATCGAATCAACTCCATCAACAGTAATCCTCACCAAATATATTGATGGTATCAGGTGTTGCATATTAATTTTCAAAATCTGTTCTCCTGTTTTATTTTAATGGATGTTTGAAAAACCGAACAAATTTAGTTGAAACCAAGGTAATTAATTAATTTTTTTGCGGTAAAAATCTTAATTAGTTTTTGGCTACGAAACATTCTCAAAAAAATACCTTTCGGAAACAATGCAAAAACTTTGGCAACTATATATCAATTTACACTATTAGTTCTCGATTTTCGCTCATTGTTATAATCAATGATTGCAAAAAAACTAAAAGGTTGCGTCACTAATCAATACATTATATAACTTTGCCCCACTATAGAGGTCGTTTGCGGGCGACCTTGGTATGGTGTGGTGAAAATGTAACCTATTGGCAATGTTCAGCCCCCGTACGAGTTCAGTCTTTAAAATCACATTCTCAATATTCCAGAAAGTCGGTTACCTTTTAGTTTAAATTAATATATAATTACTAAAAAAACCTCTTTATATCATCCCCAGCATCAAGCAGCTAAACACCAACATAATTACTGAAAATATGGACAATTGAAATCCGTATTGCATCGCCCAATCGCCTTTAACCGTGAGGGCTAACACTCCTCCTATAATTCCCAAAATGGGAAAGAAACTGAAAATTATATATATATTTACGGGGCACCAAAATGCTTCCTCGTTGGGTTTAATAATTTGTGCCTTTATAATAGTTTTGTAATAAGGTGTTTTCCATAAATTAATTTGTGTAGCCCCTTCAAAATTTTCTATTTCACTAGCAGTGCACCTAAAATTTCCGGAACTAGTATGAACATCAAATTCATTCCCTTTGCTAGTTGACAGGGAAATTTTATGCAGGTCAGCCAACACTGGATTGCTATACACACCCATGAT
>JANYDJ010000112.1 GCA_025363675.1 Flavobacteriaceae bacterium
TTCATACTGGGAAACATCTACAGATGATGGCAATATATTCTTCTCCTCAAACACAACTTCTATATAATCTTCTTTTACCTCAACATGCCCAAGTTCATGCGATAACACAATTTTAAAATGTGCCAATAATTCCTTTGGAAATATCAAGGCCAATGTCTCTTTCTCTAGTTCCATTTTTTGGGGAGCGAAAATTAAGACTTTTTTAATTCTCTCACGTTAAAATTAATGTGACCCGAGATCTTCTCTGTTTGCCGCCCTTCGATGAACTCAGGATGACAAACTTTCATAACAAAAGTATATACTGTTTGGCGAAAGCAGGCAGCAAATACTTAATACTTAATACCTGATACTAGCTACTCGATACAAATTCTTTCGTCTCTATACCACTTTCTCCCCCTTATACTTCCCCTTACTCTTTCTTATATTAACTGCAACAACTTTATATTCCGGACACATCGCTTCACTGTCCGCAACACTGCTTGTTATATCATTCATTTTCATATCGGGGAAATGGAAAGTAGAGGATAGTATGCCAGGTAAAACTTCATCTGTTATATGTGCTTTTACATCAATTTTTCCGCGGGCACTTTCTACGCAAACCATATCGCCTTCTGCGATAGAATGTTTAGAAGCATCGGCGGGGTTTATCATTAAGGTGTCTTCTGTTAATATTTTTGCATTATTTGTTCTGCGGGTCATGGTGCCGCAATTATAATGTTCGAGTTCGCGGTTGGTTGTTATAATATAGGGGAATTCTTTTTTGTTGATTACCAATTCTTGGCTCTCTTTCCAATCAGCATTGTGGAATTTTCCGAGTCCGCGTTTGAAGGTATCTATATGAAGAATTTCGGTATCAGAACCATCGGGCAATACGGGCCATTGCTTGCCTTGGTCGCCAAGCTCGTTCCATTTTACACCAGCGAAGAAGGGAACTATTTGCGATATTTCTTTTAATACAGTTTCGGCATCGTAATTGGGTTCGTTGCCGCCCATTTTATTCATTATTTCTACAATAATTTGTCCATCGGGTTTGGTTCCTTCAATAGGTTCTACTACTTGATTTACGCGTTGAATTCTTCGTTCGCCATTGGTAAATGTTCCGCTCTTTTCAAGGAAAGAAGCAGCAGGTAAAACTACATGGGCAAGCATGGCAGTTTCGGTCATAAATATTTCTTGTACTACCAATAAATCCAGTTTGCCTAAAGCTGCTTTTACATGATTTGTATTTGGGTCAGTTTGCACATTATCTTCACCCATTAGCCACATGGCTTTCATTTTATTATCCAAACAAGCATCATACATTTGAGGAATTTTCATACCCACATACATAGGCAATTTTGTATCATAAAATTCTTCATACATTTTATGATATTCAGGATTTGTTACATCATAATACCCTGCTCCTTGGTGCGGTTGGCAACCCATATCTGCTGCTCCTTGCACATTGTTTTGTCCGCGTAGGGGATTCACGCCAACGCCACGTCTGCCAATGTTTCCCGTAATCATAGCTAAGTCGGCGATGAGCATAACAGTATATGTTCCCTGCGAATGTTCTGTAACACCCAATCCATGAAACGACATGGCATTTTCGGCACCTGCATAAGCGATAGCAGCTTTGCGTGCGAGCTCTTTATCTACACCAGTTATTTTCGATAATTCATCTATATCATTTGCCAGAATTTGTTTTTTGAAATCATCATATCCTTCCGTGCGTGATGATATAAATTCTTTGTCTTCCATTCCTTCGCTAATGATATAGTATAATAACATATTCATCATAGCTACATTAGTACCAGGGCGAAGTTGCAAATGATAGGTAGCATATTTTGCCATCTCAGTTCTGCGAGGATCTATTACAATAGAGGGTCCTTTCATGGCAAACTGTTTCAATTTTGCACCGGTAACAGGATGTGCATCGGTAGGGTTTGCACCTATTACCATAATACAATTTGTATACTCTAAATCTATTACAGAATTGGTAGCAGCACCAGTTCCAAACACACGCTGCATACCTAGAGCGGTAGGAGAGTGGCATACCCTTGCACAACTGTCTATATTATTTGTTCCAATAGTTTTTCTAATAAATTTCTGCATCAAATAATTCTCTTCATTGGTACAACGTGCAGAAGAAATACCACCTATATAATCGGGTCCGAAATCATTTTTTATTCTGGTTAATTCGTTGGCAATATAAGTATATGCTTCATCCCAAGTTGCGGGAACAAGTTCACCATTTTTACGAATTAAAGGGGTACGCAAACGCTCGGGATGATTATAAAACGAAAATGCAAAACGACCTTTCAAACAAGTATGACCTTTGTTTACATCGGCATCGAAAGGAGCTTGTATACTTTTTACTTTTCCATTTACGGTTGCAACTTCTAGATTACATCCAACACCACAATAAGTACATATAGTTCTGGTAGTCTCAGCTTTTGCAATAGATTTCGATTCGAATATATCACTGATAGCCGAAGTGGGACAAGCCTGTGCACAAGCTCCACAGCTCACGCAATCACTTTCATTAAAAGTAACTTCCGCACCTTTTACTATATGACTATCGAACCCACGGCCTGCCATACTTAATACAAATTGTCCCTGCACTTCATCGCATGCACGTACACAACGGAAACAGTTTATACATTTGCTCATATCGGAAGTCATATAAGGATGACTCAAATCTTTTGTTCTGTCCAAATGATTTTTTCCTTCGGGATATCTAACATCTCTGATACCCACTTTTGCAGCAACTTCTTGTAGTTCGCAATTATTATTTACTTCGCAGGTTAAACAATCTAATGGATGGTCGGTTAATACCAACTCTATAATATTCTTTCTCAGTTTTTGTATACGATCGGATGAAGGATATATATAAGTATTCTCCATCACAGGGGTATGACATGATGCTTGTGTTCTCACGGCTCCATTCTGCTGCAAAGCTACATCAACACTACACACGCGGCACGAACCAAATGGTTCCAAATTAGGTGCATCGCAAAGTGTGGGAACTAAATCTTGTCCAAAATTTCTGCGAATAAAAGATAATACAGTTTCACCCGGAATTATTTCGTAGGGAATATTATCTATATAAGCCAATTTAACATCAACACTAATGTTGTTGCTAAAGCTACCTGACTCGGAAACTTTGTCTTTGAAATTTGCTTTTATGTCCATGACTTCTCTTGATTAGTATGATATATAATGTTTTAATTTAATCGTAGCGACATGGGCAGCATTAACAAAAATGGTATGGATATATCATAGTTGATATGCTCATAGTCGGGACCGATATTGATATTTTTATAATAGGATTGTATTCTTTTTTGATATAATCTTTCTGATTGGATGAACCACGCATTTTCTCCAAGTTTTTGCGATAAAAACCATTTCTCCATCAATCTGGAAGCCCTACCATTGCCATCAGCAAAAGGATGTATATGAGCTATGGCAAGATGAATCATAGAAGCAAAATAAAATACTTCACCCATGCTCAGATTTCGTTTAAGTAATATGCTGATATCTTCAAAAAGTTTTTCGAGTTCAGCTTTTACAATTTTGGTATTTGCACCAGTATATATTTTTACACCGCCCTTAAATATATATACTTCTTTGTCTCTTATTTTACCTCTATATTTTTGTTCGTCAATCAATGTTGCAGAAAGAATTTTATGTATTACCAACAAATTGTCGAAACTTAGGATATTATTTTTTGCATATCGGTATGCCGATTTTAAATCTTCTATTTCAGTATATGATTTGCCTTTATTATTCATCCCTGAATGGCTGTACTTAAGGTAGCTATCGAAGTCTATTTGATTACCTTCAATCATGGATGAGTATACCGCAGAGTTCGATATATAATAATCAAAATGCTCATTGCTTAAATTAATATTCTTAATTTTGGCAAAGTGCTTGGATAATGTAATAGGTTGTTTTGTTTTATACATTTCCAAATATTTTGATTTAATATATTTTAAACGCTCCATTTGAGATTATATATATATTATTTAAAATATTGTTTTAATTCATCGTCAAAATACATCATTGCATTTCTAATAGGCAAAGGCACTCCGCCTCCCAATGCACAGAGGGAGCCAATCTCCATGGTTTCAACTAAGTCTATTAATAATGTTTTGTCTATTTTATAATCTGTCGTTCTGGCTTTGTGTAATAGTTCCTCACCACGGGTACTTCCCAATCGGCAAGGGAAACATTTGCCACAACTCTCGTGTGCGGTAAACTGGAAAAGATGTTCCATATATTGTATCATTGGAAATGTTTTTGGCAAACAAACTACAGATGCATGCCCCAATAAAAATCCTGCTTGGTTAAAACTTTCAAAGTCGATTGTGAGCTCATTTATTTTGTTTATAGGTACCATTCCACCTAGCGGACCACCAATATGCAATGCTTTAATATCTGCATTAAATCCTTTTCCCAAATCATTTACCACAACTGATAAGGGTGTGCCCATATCTACTTCATATATACCCGGACGGTTAAAAAATCCATCTAACGAAACCAGTTTTGTTCCTGTAGATTTTCCACGTCCGATGGCTGCAAATTTTTCTCCGCCTTCACGCATAATCCATGGCACGCATGCTAGAGTTTCTACATTATTTACCACAGTTGGTTTGTTGAACAAGCCTTGCTGGGCAGGGTAGGGCGGGCGTACACGTACTTCGGGTCTTTGTCCTTCGATAGACGAAAGCAATGCAGTTTCTTCGCCACATATATATGCACCTTGTGCACGGATTACTTTAAAATTATAACTAAAACCAGAGCCCAATATATTTTCTCCAATTAAGTTTTTCTGTAATAGTTTTTGTAATTCTTCTTCTATAATATCGATACTTTCTGGATACTCACCACGGATATATAATACTCCCATTGCTGAACCAATAATATAACCTGTGATTATCATACCCAACAAAACAGCATGAGGTCTGTGTTCTAATAAATATCTATCACTATATGCACCAGGGTCGCCTTCATCGGCATTGCATACTACAAATTTGGTAACGCTTGGTGTATTTTTACAACTTTCTAATTTAAACGACATTGGGAAACCTGCACCACCTCTGCCTCTTACGCCCGATGTTTTTAGTTCGGCTAAAAGTTCGTTGGGTGCTTTTTTGAGACAGTCGGCTAGTATTTTATAAAACTCATCGATGCCGGGGAATTCTTCAGTTAATACTGGAGTTCCCAATGCTTCCACATGGTATTTGTCAGTTGGTTTCGATTCGTTTTTGATGATTTGTTCAATCTGCTCAATGGCATCGCCACTATAGTTTTTTCCATCATAATAAAACGAGCTATTCTCGTGACAACGGCCCAAGCAACACATTTCACCAATCTCGTTGGCAGCAAAATGTTGTCCTATTTTCTCGTGAACTTTGTCTTGTGTGCCGGCAGTAATGCACGAGCTGCCATTGCAGATATATACTTTTTTTTCTTTATTAGCTTCACGGGTAAAATCGTAGAATGATGCACTTCCATATACATTGGCTTTGCCTATCAGAAACTCGTCGGCTAGTTTTTCTAAATCTTGCTTGTTTGGCGTCCCTTCTGCTTTTGCAAGTATTCCCAACTCTTCAAAAAGGTTTTCCTGTAGGCCCTTCCTGCCTGATAATTCACTAATATTTTTCGACATTTTGTATATAAAAATTGTATTATTCCCTCGATAACTTTTAGTAGCTATCTACAAACAAAAGTAAGCATTTTTTTAATATTTCTACTTGCCCTGTTTGCTAGGCAAATGTAAAGATTTTTAGTGTAATTACTTCCTATTGCATAAAAGGTTATTCACAGCCTGTTGGAGATGTGATGTGTGTGCATACAATAAGCCAAACCAATATTGCGTCCCTACGGGACTTGGGGAGAGAAGGGGGAGTCTAGTTACCAATGTTTCGTCCCGCTGGGACTTTTACGGGTGGCTAGTTTGCCAATATTTTATCTCTATGTGACTTTTGTTCCAACTATTATAGTCCCATCAGGACGAAACATCGGTAGCAAATAGTTAAACCACCTAGCAAAAAAGTCCCTTTAGGGACGCAACAATCAGGCGTCAGCAATGGTTCGACTCCGCTCACCATAGCATCCGTAATCAGGCGTCAGCCCATTCATCATTCATCATTAACCATTCATCATTAACCATTAACCATTAACCATTAACCATTCAGTCTTTTAATCACCTTCTCCACCCTCTTCTGCTTCGTTTCTTTTTCTATATCAGGGATACGTGAAGTGAGTACTTTAATAAAATCTTTTTTGTATTCTTCTGTAATAACTGGAATGGCATTTTCTGCATACATGGGTAGTTGGTTGGGAGCAGCAGTTTTTAGCTGGTCTAATAATATAGTTAGAGCATCATCAGTATATGATTTTTCTTTGGCAAGTTTAATTAATATACTTATGCCATGGTCTTTTGTTATTACTGAACCTTTATCGGCTACATTCAATATTTTGGCCAAGTGTTTATATATGTCTTTGGGATTTACGGATGCGATACAATCCAATGCTGTCATAGCTCCCCATACGAGGCGGTTATTTTTACTGTCTAGCAAATCAATAAATTCTTTTGCATAGTCAGCAATTAATTCGGGTTGTTGTTCGCCAATTTCGTATAATACTTTAATGCAATCGCTTTGGATATTTTTGTCTTTGTTTGATAAGTTTTCTACCAATTCTGCAATCGCTTTTTTGTATTTGGATTTTACGAGTTGTCCAGCCAATTCTTGATTGGGTACTTCATCACGTCTGCCCTGTGATGATGAGAGTTTGGGTATAATGCTCATGTGTTAAATAGTTTGATATTATAGGACAAATATAAAATTGATATATATAGTTTTAATTAGTAAAAAAAATGTTGAATGATTAATCAATTTCCAAACAACATCAGCTCCTCTTTATCGCCCGGCAAAAATATATTTTTCTCAAATCGCAAACCTATCTTTTCGAGAAGTTTTATCGAATGCAAATTTTCTTTAATGGTAATAGCAACGATGCGTTTTAAATTAAGGTTTGTATATCCATAATTCAATGTGGCAGAGGCTGCTTCAAAGGCATATCCTTGCCCTGTGTACTCTGGCAAAAATGCGAAGCCAATATCTATATCTTCTAGAGTTTCTCTTTTTAGCAAACCGCAAATTCCAATGGGTGTTTCATCGGTTTTTAATTTGGTGAGCCATAAACCAAAACCATCATCTTGATAGCTTTTTGCAGGGCCATTTATAATATAATTTTGTGCATCTTCTATATTTTTTATTCCTCTGTCGCCAATATATTTAATCCATGTGGGAGTGTTTAGCAACTCATATATAAATTCGGCATCGGAGGGAGTGAGTTGGCAAAGTATCAGTCTCTCGGTTTCAATTATCATCATTTATGGATTTTTAAAAATTAACAAAGCGTTGATGCAAATATGAACCAAAAATATAGGGCAAGCAATTTTTTGTAAATTGCAACTATATTTGCTCAAACTATTTAATACAAAGCACGCTTCTTAACAATCTAAAAATCAATCTCTAGCACGAGAAAAAAACAAACACAATCCTGTTTTTCTAAGTTATGCAAAAATATCAAGCAACCATTAAGTAAATAATTGTCTATTAAGTTACAAAACCGCAAAAAAATGAAAAAATCAATCTACTCAATCTTACTTTCTTTTTTATTCTTGGTTACTTTTAACCAGGTAAAAGCCCAAGCAGGCTGTTGGGCGAACCAAACACCCCATACCTATTTCTGGGATAGTTGTGCCAATAATAAAGGATCTCTAAATGCCTACATATCGTTTAAGGTAAAAGGCTGTTTTAAATATGAATGGTCAGTTAATGGAAACGTGGTAGATACCACACATTCTATATTGAACTATAAAATTTCGCAAAACGGAACTTATGATGTTTGTATAAAAGTATATGATACCTGCAATACCTGCGATACAACTATCTGCAGCAAACGCACCATCACTTGTTTCAGCAATAGTTCTACTTGTAACTGGTCAGCTCGCTATCCTTATTCTTATTTCTTCGATTCGTGCAATTCCACAGCACAGTCGCTAAACGGGTATATTACTTTTAAAAACTATAGTACTAGCTGTTTCAAATACAAATGGACTGTTAACGGAAATGTGGTAGATACTACGCATTATATATTAAACTATAAAATTTCGCAAAACGGAACTTATGATGTTTGCGTTAAGATTATTGATACCTGCAATAATTGCGATACCACTATCTGCAGCAAACGCACCATCACCTGTTTCAGCAATAGTTCTACTTGTAACTGGTCAACAAGGCCATATAATTCTTTTATTGGAGATTCGTGTACCAATTCGAAATCAAGTACTATAAGTGCCTATATTTCTTTCAAAACAAAAGGATGTTATACTTATCAATGGACAGTGGCCGGCGGCAATGTAAGCACAGGACTTTCGATGCAGTATGCGGTATATAAAAATGGTACCTACGCAGTATGTGTAAAGGTAATTGATACCTGCAACAATTGTGATACTACCATTTGTTTCTCACGTGTGATTACTTGTATCGGCGGCGGTAGCAGTACCTGCAACTGGAAAAATCGTTATCCCTATGCCAGTTTCTGGGATAGTTGTAAAAACAGTAAAGCATCATTAAATGGATATGTTTCATTTAACAGCAGCAGCAGTTGTTTCAAATATCAATGGACGGTAAACGGAAATAATGCGGGAACAAATGCGAATAAAATAAACTATCCAGTATATAATAATGGTACCTATAACCTGTGTTTGAAAGTAACAGACACTTGTAATAATTGTGATACCACTTTCTGCAGCTCACGTGTAATTAATTGCTATGCCGCTACCTGCAATTGGGCAATTCGCTACCCCAACACAAGTTTCTGGGATAGTTGTAAAAACAATAAAGCATCATTGAACGGTTATGTTTCATTCAATACCAAAGGTTGTTTCAAATATCAATGGTCAGTAAATGGGAACAATGTGGGTGGCAATTCTTATTATATAAACTATCCAGTATATAATAATAGTACTTATAGTTTATGCTGTAAAGTATCAGATACTTGTAATAATTGTGATACCACTTTCTGTAGCTCACGTGTAATAACATGCTACAGCAGTAGCTCTGCCTGCAATTGGAAGAGCCTTTACCCATATACTTATTTCTTCGATTCGTGCAGCAGTGTTGCCCAATCGCTCAATGGATATATATCGTTCCAAAATAGCAGCACCAGCTGTTTCAAATACTTATGGACCGTAAATGGCAACACTGTTGGTACAGGAAATAAATTGAACTATCATATTACACAAAATGGATCTTACGATGTTTGTATAAAAGTGAGCGATACCTGCAATAACTGCGATACAACTATCTGTAGCAAACGCTCCATTACTTGTTTCAGCAGTGGTTCTACATGCAATTGGTCAACAAGGCCCTATTATAGTTATATAGGAGATTCTTGTATAAAATCAGGTTCAAGTACTATTAGTGCATATATATCTTTTAAAACCAAAGGTTGTTATAAGTACGACTGGACTGTGGCAGGAGTGAGTGCTGGAAATGGAAATTATATTCAATATGCGGTATCTAAAAATGGTACTTATGCAGTATGTGTTAAAGTATATGATACTTGCAATAATTGTGATACTACCATTTGTTTCTCACGCACTATTACTTGCATCAATAGTGGTTCTGCTTGCAATTGGGCAAGTCGTAACCCCAATAAGTATTTCGCAGATAGTTGTAAAGGTATTTCAGCAAATCTGCTCGGTTATGTATCGTTCAACAGTAGCTTATATAAATGTTTCAAATACCAATGGACGGTAAACGGCAATGCTGTGAGTAGTAGTACTGGTAATTATATCAATTATACTGTTACCCAAAATGGCACTTATAATGTGTGTGTGAAAGTGATAGATACTTGTAATAATTGCGATACCACCTTCTGCAGTACACGCACTATTACCTGCTTAAGTGGATGCGATTGGGCTAGCAAAACACCACACACTTTTGCTTGGGACAGTTGCAATTCTAATTTGTCATTTGTGAATGCTTATGTATCGTTTAAAGTAAAAGGTTGTTTCAAATACCAATGGACGGTAAATGGCAACAATGCAGGAAATGGCTATGTAATGAAATATGCCATCTTCAATAATGGCACTTACAAAATCTGTGTAAAGGTTACTGATACTTGCAATAATTGTGATACTACTATATGTTTCTCACGCACCATTAATTGCTATAATGGTATCAATAACATAGGCCAAATGGACGGATTAAAAATATATCCCAATCCTTCACAAGGTGTTGTTAAAATTGATTGGAACCTAGGCAATAGTTCTTATGTGATATATAATATAGCAGGACAAAATATATCAGCAGGAACATTTGTGAATGGCTTGCAAACACTAGATATGACGGGCTACCCCACAGGGGTGTATATATTGCAAGTAAAAACTGCAAATGCCAATTTAACGCAGAAAATAATTCTGCAAAAAGAATAAAAACGAATCCAAACTTATATATCAAAGAAGCCAGGCACATTGCTTGGCTTTTTTGTTTATAGAATTAACTTAGAATGAAAAATTATTTGGGAGGGCCAAACCAAAGCATCAATTAAATTGTATAATAGTTTCCCAAATCATATACTTATCAATCCCTTTTAATCATTGAGGTTGCAAATGATGAGAAAGTATTCGTTCATATTGTTTAGTAGCATAAAATATACTGGTTAAAAATCCCAAACAGGGTTATGTTCTACAACCAAAAACTTGCGTAGACGTGTATCACATATCTATGTGCTCTATGTGGTTAAACAGCACTTATATTAAAGTGTTTTGCTCAAACTTTATTCTATCACAACCACTTTACCTATCCATTTAGCAATATTATCAATGAGTTCCACAGTATATATTCCAACCCCCAATTCAGCTATATCAATATCAGTATTGTTTCCCATTATATTATTTTTCTGCCACACAACCTGGCCCGTTATATTATATATTTTTATACTGGCATGTTGTATATTTCTATCTAAAGCTATCGTAAATTTTCCTTCTGTTGGATTGGGGAATATTTGTACGGGGTTTTGATTTACTGCTATAATATCAGCATTATTAATATGGAAACAAGTGGAGGTATAGGTACAGATAGAGTCGGTGATAATAACGCCGTAGTCGCCATTTACAGAGGGTTTGAAGCTCTGCTGGGTTTCGCCTGGGATAGGTGCATAGTTTTTATTGCAATCAATCCATTGGTAGTTTTTTCCACTTGCTTGGGCTTTTAAGGTGTTCCATATTTTTAATACAATCGTATCTATAGCATCAATAGTTACGTTAAGTGTAATAAAGCTATCACAGCCTCGGGTGTTAACTATGGTATCCGGATATATGCCCGTAGTATTATAATACTTTTTGTTAAATAAAATCTTATAACACGATAGCGTATCTTTAACACCGGTGGTACTTTCACATTGTTTTATTTTATGAATAAACACATCACTGTTACCTGCCACTACCAGATTGGTGGTGTGCGATGAATCAATGGCGAAATTGGCAGTGTCTTCAAAATAGCCCGCGGTATATACATCGCCATAGCTATCAGTTACTACTGCCTGACCAATATCATTTTTAAGCCCTCCCATTTTACTGGCCCACACAAAGCCACCGGAAGTATCGAGTTTATATATAAATATATCCAATGATTGATTGGCTGTGAGATTATATACGCCAATGCCGGGGTTAAAATCCACCGTGCTGTCAAAATAACCGGTACCGTATAGAAATCCTTTTTTATCTAGTGTAATAGAATTACTTACTTCTGTAGAGTTGCCGCTTATTTGTTTGGCCCATGCAAAATTACCTTTCACATCCAGTTTTAATATATATATATCGACCCCTCCCGCCACTGTTAAGTTATATTTTGGCGGACCTGGATTAAAATCAACCACGCCCGAAAAAAATCCGGTACTATATATATTGCCCAAATCGTCGGACACAATAGAGAGCCCTTGGTCGTCGCTTGTTCCGCCCATTCTTTTGGCCCACACAAAGTGACCTCCAGAATCTAATTTTGATATAAAAATTTCGGTACCCCCTTGCGATTTTAATATATAAGTATTGGCTCCGGGATCAAAGTCTACATCATCTTGATACAGTCCGGTGGTGTATATATTTTCAGAAGCATCGATAGTGATAGCGTTTCCACCATCGGTAAAAAGTCCACCCATGGTTCTGGCCCACGCAAAATTGCCTTGGGTGTCAAGCTTCACCACATGTATATCGAATTCGCCAACTGAGCTTAGGTTTAAGGTATTGGCTGAGGGATCGAAATCCACCGTGTTTTGAAAAGTACCTGTTATATATATTGATGAATTTTTGAGGGTGATAGAATTGGCATAATCATATCCGATGCCGCCTATACGTTTGGCCCACACAAAGTTGCCGTCCGCATCAAGCTTCGAAATAAATATATCGTCTAAGCCCACTACCCCTAAATTATATGCTTGATTGCTCGGGTCGAAATCCACAAAATCTTCAAAAAAACCAGTGGTATAAATTCCACCATTTGCATCTATGGCTATAGATAATGCAGTTTCTTCAAAATCTCCGCCCATATCCTTGGCCCATAAAAAGTTTCCCTTTGCATCCAATTTGCATACAAAAATATCTTGACTTAAAGAGGAAGAACTAACATAGAAAGTGCTAGTGGGAGACGGATCAAAATCAACTTTTCCCGTAAAACTCCCCGCAATACATATATTGCCATTTGGGTCAACTGCCAGTGCGTAGGCTTCATCGAAAGCAGACCCGCCAATTTTTTTTACCCAGTCCAAGGTCACTGTTTGTGCCCGCAGCAAGCCCCCACACATAAAAATTAAAAAAGTAAAAGTGATTCTTTTCATTACGCAATAATAGCGAATATATATTAGAGACGAAAGAGGAAAGACAAATGACGAATGACGAAGGACGAAAGACAAAAGACAACCGATAACTAACGACCAATTACTAACCACTAATGACTGTTTGACTAACGACTATCGAACCCACACCTTTTGTATGCAAACATGGTCGCTCTCGGAGATTTCTAGCCAATAAATCCCTTGTACAAATTCAGGAATATGGGTGGAAAAATTAGCCCCGTTTATATTATTTTTTTGTACTATAATTTTGCCTGTAGTATGATATAGTTTGATACTGGCATTTTTAAAATTTATGGAGGGTAGTATATATAGCTTGTAACCTGTCGAGTTTTCCTCAACGTTTACACTATAGGGCAATACAGGGCCAAAATGGCCAGTTGGGTTTAAATTAGAATTTTCCATAGCAGTAAGTTGGGTTTCATTAATTTGTTCGCATTTATTTATTATATTATTGGGTATGGATTCTACCTCAAGGTTATCAAATTCAGTTTCAAGTTGCACTGGTCTGATAGCATATAAATTTCCATTATTATCTGTGGTGATGGATTCCCCCAACAAGCTTCCAACAAATTGAGTGGCAAAACCAAAAGTATTGTCGGAGTTTAATTTGTTTGTAGTGCCCGTTAAACTCTGTAATTCTGCACCTAGGTTTTCATTTAATGGGGTATCGTAAAACCCAGTAGGTATATTTGCCTTAACGGGCATTGTTTCGGATATATTATATTTCCGTACTTTTTTATTGTGAGTTACGGTTTGTGCATGTATTATACCAACTAACATGGTGGTAATAATAAGAGATATAAAGTGTTTCATCGTAGTAAGTATTATAAGTGTTAAGTGCTGTCGAAATAATTGTTTTTTTTCATGGTATTATAGAGAATGATTATAGAGATTGATGGAAGCTAGTACCTATTAAACTTAATGTTGCACTATAAATTTTATAGATTCTATTCTTTTACCAAATGTTGTTAAATAGTATATTCCTTCAGGATAATTTGAAACATCAATACCTGAATTGTTATACGCTCCAGTATAATATATCCTACCATCATTTGCAAATATTACAAAGGTGGATGCACTTAAATCGTTTGTTTCGGTATTGATAAGTACTATATTGTTATTAGCAGGGTTTGGATATATACGCAATGTAGGAGCAAAAATTGGCTGAGTGATGGTAACAGCTCTTACCCCTAGCGATTTGGCCTCTTCGTTCATGTCTTTTTGCAGCAGTTTATAATACCAAGTTCCAGTGCATTTGGTTAGTTGTTCAGCAAAACTATAGCTTGTTGTTCTAATGCTGTTACCTTGTGCAGATAACTCACCTACATTTTAAAATTGTACGCCGTCTTTGCTACGTTGAATGATAAATAGTTCAGAATTTATTTCATAATTTGTGCTCCACTTAAGCGTAACAATTTCATGGTCAATTTCAATAGTAAAGTTTGTGATAATTACTGGCAGAGCAGTTGACTTGCTTGCAGTTGCTGAGGCATAACCATCGGCATTGCCACCGTGGTATTTGTTTAGTGTTTGTGCTTTTATACATAAGCTACACATAATAATTGCGGTTGTTATAATTAAGTTTTTCATGACAGTAGGGTTTTAATTGTTGATGGTTGATGGTTAATTGTTGATGATTAATTGTTGATGGTTAATGATAAATGGGAGTTTAGTCTATAGTCTTTTGTCTTTCATCTTTTATTTCCTCATGGAGCTGTTCTAACGCCACGGCCACCGCGTCCCCAGTTGTAGGAGTAGTCTTGGATCACATTAATTTTAACGGGAGAGAATAAAAAAAGCCTTAATTTTCGCTTCCAAAAAATGGGACTAGAGAAAGAGACATTGGCCTTGATATTTCCAAAGGAATTATTGGCACATTTTGAAATTGTGTTATCGCATGAAC
>JANYDJ010000115.1 GCA_025363675.1 Flavobacteriaceae bacterium
GAAGATAACTCTTTCAAAAGATTTTGACGAACCATTAGATGAATTTAAAAGCTATATGTAGAAAAGTTGGACTTGAACTTTAAAAATTGTATATTATCAATGTCAACCGTCTACACCCAAGATCAAACCTATACCAAACAAAATTTCTGCAAGCAGCCCTTGCCCGTGGGAGAATACGAAAACTGCGTGTTCAAAAATTGTATATTTGAAAATGCAGATTTGTCGAATATCATATTTACCGAATGCGAGTTTACAGATTGTAATATAAGTACCGCCAAAATTGTGCAAACAGCTTTTAGGGAAGTGAAATTCAAAAACTGCAAATTGCTGGGACTGCATTTTGATAATTGTCATACATTTTTATTTGCGGTGGGTTTTGAAGATTGTATATTAAATCTTTCTTCGTTTTATAAACTGAATTTAAAAAAGACCCTGTTTACAAATTGTAGTTTGCACGAAGTCGATTTCACTGAAGCAGATTTATCTCAGTCCTCTTTTGATAATTGCGATTTGATGGGGGCCACCTTCGACCATACTATTATAGAAAAAGCCGATTTTCGCACTTCTTTTAATTATATAATAGACCCTGAAGCAAACAGGATTAAGAAAGCCAAATTTTCATCGTCGGGCATTGCAGGGTTGTTGAATAAGTATAATATAGAAATAGAGAATTAAGTCTTCGTCCCCACAGTTATCGGGAATGTACAGACTGAGATTATTTTTATCTTTAACAATTTGGTTGTTTGATATTTTATCGTTTACATTTGTTAGATTAAAACACCTAATAAACTTACAAATGAAGAAAATTATTATACTAATAATGATATCCTTAGTAGGAAATATCATATTTGCCCAAAACAGAATCGATGCTGAGAAACTTGTTAACGAAGGCATTGCCTATCATGACAAAGGCGATTATGAGGGTGCTATTACAAAATACAATAAAGCACTTGAGCTAGACAAAGACAACTTACTTGCCTTAGCTGAAAAAGCATTTAGTTTGATATCTCTTGAGAAATATGACGAGGTAATTAAATGTTGTGAACTGGCTATTGAGAAACACTCAATGGATGAGGGTCTGAAAAATGTATATGTTACTTATGGCAATGCACTGGATGGTTTAAAAAAGACAGATAAATCGCTTGAAGTATATAATGCGGGAATAAAAGTATTTCCCGATTATTATCAATTGCATTTCAACAAAGGAATTACTTTATACAGTATTAAAAAATATGATGAAGCAATTTTATGCTTTCAACAAGCTATAATGATAAATCCCAAACACGGAAGTTCACACAATGCTATTGCTCGAATCTTAAATATGAAACACAAAAGGATTCCAGCACTTTTAACATTTTCCAGATTCTTGATACTGGAACCTTCCAGCAAACGAGGAATTGAAAACCTAGAAAATGTGAAATTAATAATGGGCGGCAATGCTGAAAAAACTGGCAAGAATAGTGTAACAATAAATATAAGTCCTGATATGCTAGGCGACACTACGGCAGATGGCAAACCCAAGGAAAACAGTTTTACAAGTACTGATTTAATATTAGCCATGTCAAGTGCAATGGACTTTGACAAAAAGAACAAGAAAAAAACGGAAGTGCAAAAATTTATCAGCAAATTTGAAACTGTTTGTGCTTCATTAAGTGAAACCCAAGATAAAAATTCTGGTTTCTATTGGGACTATTATGTACCTTATTTTATAGAAATGAAAAACAATAACCTAATTGAAACATTTGCCTATATTATATATAGTTCGAGCGAGGATAAGGATGTTGCTAAATGGATTAAGGCTCATGGCGACGATATCACCCGGTTTTATGATTGGTCCAAGAAATTTCCTTGGAAGAAAAGTTAATATTGTAATTGGTATTTGAATGAGCAAAAAAATTATATATATGCGACTCACTCAAGTTCTGTCATTACGGAGGTTTAAAAACGACAAATGATCAAATACCGCCTAGCGACACATTCTGACAATCAACAATTGATTGAACTAACTTCTGCTGCGGGCATGGATGGCGAAATTGCTTTACGAATAGACCGCAAGCCCGATTTTTTCAAACTGCTTGATATGCGTGGAGAAAGTAAGGTATTTGTTGCTTTGCATGATGAAACTATTATAGGTTCTATTTGTGTTTCGCTTCAACAAGTATATATCGGTGGGCAAATATTTCCGGTACATTATATAGGAGATTTTAAAATTGCTGAGCCATATAGAAATAAAGGAATCGGCTTGCAATTATGTAATGAACTAGCCAATTATATATTACCATTAAACATCGATTTGGCTTTTCTAAATGTAGCAAAAGGAAATAACAAGCCTTTTCCATTTTTTAAAAACAGGCCCAATATTCCTGACTTTGAATATATCGGAGATTTTAATATCCATCAGTTTATTGGTAGAAGAAAGAAGACTATTCATTCCCAATATAAAATTGAACCCTCTCCTATTTCTGATGAGTTAATTGAATTTCTGAATATACATTATAAAAAATACGAGTTGGGAAGTGTTATTACCAAACAGAACCTGGAAGAAACCACTTTATACATTATTAAGCACAACAATAAAATTATAGCAGCAATGTGCTTAATTGACACCATGCCCATCAAACAAAATGTGGTGACTAAACTTAGCTGGAAAATTAAATATATGCTGAAGTTGATTAATGCAATGCGTATCGTATTGGGTATTTCTAAAATGCCTACGTTAGATGAACCAGTCCGTATGATGTATATAAAATATGTTGCCGTAAATAACCATAATAAAGAGTTGGTGAAACTACTAATTAATCATTCTCGAAACATTGTATATGATAAATCCTATTCTTTCGTTTCCATAGGTGTGCACGAGAAAGATATTTATAATACCTGTTTTTCTGGAATGCTCAAACTTACTTTCAAATCAGTAGCAATGGTATTGAGTATTAAAAATAATAAAACCCTAATTGAAACAATTAAACAAGGAATTCCGTTTGAGGATTATTCTCTAGTATAAACACACCTAAAATTCTAATATATTATAATGGAAACACTACAAATTGAATTCAAAACTATCGAAGAATTTAATGTAATATCCGATGTTTTTTCTCAGGCTATTACAGGTGAATTAATTGGTATGGCAAACTTTGCATTACTTACTGAAACCATTGACGATCCGCATGAAAAGATGGAAGCTGTGGAGCACGCCAATAGTGAACGTATGCATGCTGAAGGCTTTATGGCTTATGCAAAAAAAACGGGATTAAAAGTTAATATAAATATGCACGGTGAATACTGGGGAAATGTACACAAACAATTCCTATCATACGCCCAGAAAAACGATTTTATTGCCTGCCTTATTATACAAGAAGTTATATTGGAATCGTTTGCCATATCAATGTATACCGATGTTGGAAATGCACTGGGCGGTGAAGCGGGCAAACTCTTTCTAAGTATTGCTGAAGAAGAGAAAGAACATCTGGAACATTCTTCTCACCTATTACAAGCTGAACTAAAAAAAGATGCCACTGCATTTATCAAAAAATTTGAAGAAGTGCATTTTAGTTGTATGACTATTCTTGCACAATTCTCTGCAACTACCGATTTACGCGGACACTGTGGTGTATGCAATGGCGACTGTATGAAAGGGTCATTGCACCATATCGGACTTAATATTATAAACCTTCGTGGAAATGCATTGGCACTGTATGCCCAGGCTTTAGATAATATTGGCATACCGGGAGAAAAATCAATAGTATGGATAGCACAGCTTCCAGCTTAGATTTTGCCGTTATCGGTCACCAAGATTCATGGCAAAATGTTTCCAATTTTGTGAATGGACTTAGAACAGGTGAGCAGGAAAAACTCTCTATCGAAAAAATAAAGAATATATATTCATTTATCCCTGCCAGAGATCTTTTTAAAGTAAAAGTAAAATCGCAAACAGGTAGTGAAATAAATGGTGTATATATTGAAACCTTTATTGATCCTGACAAATTGGATTCACAATCTTTAAGAACAAATATCAGTAAGGTAATGAATGCCATTTCACATTCAAAAAAAATGGGAGCAAAAATGGTAGCCTTGGGTGGATTTACTTCCATTGTGTTGGAAGGTAATCTTGATTCATTCTATACCGATGATACAAAATTTACAACCGGAAATACACTTACTGCTGCTTATATAGTAAAAGGATTAGAAAAAGCTGCAATAAAACATGGTATCAATTTGAGTGAATGCACTATCCTAATTGTAGGAGCCACGGGCGATATTGGCATGGCCTGTACAAATTATCTTAAAAACAGAGCAAAGAAATTGTTATTATCTGCACGCAATACGATGCAACTTGAAAAATTATCGCAACAATTGATACAAGATAATATTACTATTAAATATTCTACCAATTTGCAAGAACTAGTTTCTGATGCAGATATGATAATTTGTGTAGCAAGTTCAACAGATATTAAGCTTTCTAATTGCAAAAAAAATGTACTGATTTGTGATGCAGGTTACCCCAAAAACTTGGAAACAAAAATTGAAACCGATACAGATTTCAATATCTTTCACGGCGGCATGGGGCAAGTGTCCTGTGGTTTTAATTTTAGTCCCGATTACTCAAACACAATATATCAGTATCCTGTGCCACATATTATACATGGTTGTATATTGGAAGCTATGGTGCTTGCTTTTGAAAACAAATACGAAAACTACTCAGCAGGAAAAGGTAATATCACTATGGATAGCATAGAAGAAATATATAACCTAAGTTTGAAGCATGGAATTTCGATTGCACCTTTTTATAATTCAAAAGGTATATGTTAAAAGAAAAAGACCAAGTTAACTTATTCAAATTAGTATTTGCCCACAATTGGGAAGACCCAGAAAGTGACCATGCTGCTTTGCAAATAAAAAGCAACGATGCAGTACTGGCAATCACTTCGGGAGGTTGCAACGTGCTCGGATTTTTATTATATGAACCTGAAGTGATATATAGTATTGATATTAATCCTTCACAATCGTATATGCTCGAACTAAAAATTGCTGCTATAAAAATTTTGGAATTTGATGATTTTATAGCTTTTGCAGGATTAAAAAAACATGAAAACAGGTTATTATTATATAATAAAATAAAACCCTTATTAAGCAAAGAAGCACTTGATTTTTGGGACCAACAGCCTAAAATTTTATCGCATGGATTTATTATGAATGGAAAATATGAAGGCTTTATAAAACTAGCAGGAAAATTTATTAATATATTACAGGGCAAAAAAAGGGTGCTTGGTTTATTCAATGAAAAAACAAAAGCGGAACAAGAAATATATTTTGATACGGTATGGAATACAAAACGATTTCACTATCTTTTCAAAATTTTGTTCAACAAACGGATACTTGCCAAACGTGGGTTGGTGGCCGATTACTTCCACTTTGATGATGGGAGTAAATCATTTGCAGAAAACTTTTATAACCGCTCAAAAAAAGCATTTAGGAATATCCCAATTAAAGGAAATTATTTTCTGTCATTATATCTTTTGGGGAAATATAGCAATGAAAATGAAGTACCTACTTATTTAAAAAGAGAACATTATGCTACTATAAAATCACGTGTGGATAGAATAAACATCATCACCGCTGATGCACAGAGTTGGATTGATACAATGCCAAACGATAGTATTAACTGTTTTTCCTTGTCAAATATCTGTGAACTGATGAGTGAAAAAGATACGAATCGCCTGTTTACAGCAGTACACCGAACAGCTAGAAAAGATGCCAAAATTATTTTCCGTAATCTGATGATTCCCCGTGAAGTGCCAGATACTCTAAAATATCAAATTGTAAAAAACGAAATACTCAGTAAGTTTATATATGATAATGACCGTTCGTTTGTGTATGGGAAGGTGGCAGCTTATGAGCTAGAGAAATGAACAGTAAATTTAGAATTTAAAGCTTTTATCGTAAAATAAAATCTGTAAAACGATTTGGACGCATATCTACCACCTAATATTTAAAATTATCAGCCTACTCCTGGCCTTATTAATTGTAGTTTGCACGAAGTCGATTTTACTGAAGCAAAATTTTCTGCTTTGGGAATTGCGGGGCTGCTTCATAAATACAATATTGAAATAGAGCCTTAACGCTCTGTAAAAAAGTAATGGAGTGCTAATTTTACAATCTCATCATAAATAAACAATTTGTTTATATCCCTATATAGCTAGTTGCGTATTTTTGCACCCTCATTAAATTATATCATGAAAAAAATTATCATTATTATTGCTTGTGCCGTTTTATTTCAAAAGGCCAAAGCCCAAACCATTGTTTACCCACTTGTAGGAATTGATACGGTGCAAAAAGTGAGTGCCGCACGTTTGGCAGCAGATACTACCCTACCCGATTATGTAAGTCCGTTCTACCAAAATGCTACCTATGGCGACACAGTGCAAATAGAGGGTGTCGTTACCTTCGACCCTCATTATTATGGACTGAGCAAAAAACGCAAATCTGCTTTTTTGCAGGTTAAAAATGGCGGCTTATGGACGGGTATTGAAGTGATGATTGATACCAGTATTTTTGGTCGTGGTTCTGCCAACCCCACTTTGAACAGCTTAAATACAACCACCAAATTTTACGATAATTTTCAGCCCGGTCTCACTGTTCGCTGCACTGGTATTATCAGTAATTTTCCTGCTGCCAATACCACAACTGGCCACACACAAATAAAGTTGCTTGAATACGAAACCGTGATAACCAATAGCACACCCGATACTATTAAACCCACCGTGGTTACCATCGACCAATTTAGTTTAAACAATGGTAGTGGAGGGCAAACTTGGCTCCCTACTACGGGCGAGCCTTATGAGGGCATGTATGTAGAGATACGCAATGTAGCAGTTACCGATGTGGCACAGGGCACAGGTGCCAATTCTGCACGTTGGTTCTGGAGCTTGGTTGATGCAAACAATAACAAAATTAGAATCCGCGATTACTCTGCGTATTACCGCAATGACGATAATGAAGATTACTTTGTACCCAATAACTATAAACCCAATAAAAATAGTACTTTCCTAACCTATGTGAGAGGTGTTATTGTAGAGAATGTGAGTTCGTCGGGTGTGGTTGAATATATGCTGGCCCCGCTAACACCAAGCGATGTGGGACCTGCAAGCACATCAATTCCTCCAGTGGTTAAAATTATATCGCATGTTCCCACCTTACCAAACTCGACCCAAAATGTAACTGTAACAGCAAATATAAAAGACGACAGTACCGTGGCATCGGCAAATGTATATTATAATGTTTCAGGAAGTTCTTTTACACCCGTTAGCATGACTAACACCACCGGCACTACTTGGACGGGAGTGATACCCATGCAAGCAAACGGAAGCTATATTAAATTCTACGTGCAAGCAATTG
Organism: Flavobacteriaceae bacterium; assembly: GCA_025363675.1. GTDB lineage: Bacteria > Bacteroidota > Bacteroidia > UKL13-3 > UKL13-3 > CANJUD01. Next base: position 7,396 of record JANYDJ010000115.1, read on the forward strand.
ATAACGGAGGAAGTGTGACCAATTTTCCTGATACTTTTGGGACAGGTTATAATTATATAGTTAAAGATTCAGGTATTACATTGATTAGCCAAATCCAAATGACGCCTTATGCTTTTGGCAACAGTTTGTGGGCAGGCAGTTATTTGCCATTAAACATTACCGGTATTGTTACTACAAGTAGCAACACCACCGATTTGGGAATAATAGCGATACAAGATGATACGCTTCCCTATAGTGGTATATTCTTAAATGCAAAAGCTGGCGATGGCCTCAATGCATTGCAACGAGGAGATAAAGTAACAATTACTGCTGCACTAGTTCGCGAAATTGGTGGTTGCACTTACCTAGATTCATTAAAAGGGAATTTTAGTGTGGTATCATCAGGTAATGCACTGCCCGCTTTCCACATGCCCAATGCCGACAGTGTTATATTAAAAGCATATAATGAAACCGAAGCCTTCGAGGGTATGCTTGTTAAATATAACAATGTATATGTAACACAAATTAACGCCGATGTTACCAGTAATTTTGGAGAATGGTTGATGTATACTGATACCACAGTAAGCAAAGGATTTCGTATAGCGAGCAAAGCACCATCGCTAAGCTTAACATTTAATGCAGATTCACTGGGCCTGAAACAAAAAATGAGCTATGCACAAGGCGTATTATGGTATAGTTTCGGAAATTTTAAAATGCTACCCCGTAATCGTGATGATATGGACCTAAGCAATTTGCCTGACAGAACACCACCCGTTATTACCTTGGTTGGCAAAAATCCAGACTCGTTATATATTGGAAGTAACTATAAAAACCCCGGGGCTACTGCAATGGATAATAAAGATGGAGATATTACTTCTAAAGTAACTACTAGTGGAACTCTTAATATAAACGTAACTGGTAAATATAAAGTGTGTTACTCAGTAACTGATATGGCCGGAAACAGCAGTCAGTTATGCCGCGATGTGGTTGTATATAAGAATACCGGTATTGAAAATGCCACACAAAATTCATTTAATGTATGGCCCAATCCAGCAAACACTATTATATACTTCGAAAATGCTTCTCAGTATACAGGCCGTTGTAGTTTGAGTGATCTGGAAGGCAAAACTATATGGGAAAATATAAATATACAAAAACCATTAGATATATCGGCTCTTGCCCCGGGTATATATATATTGAGCTATCGCAGTGATGCACAAATTACCAATATCAAACTTTTGGTAACTAAATAAACAAGAATTTGTTGGCTGGGAAACACCCCGCAACACCTGCTCCCTAATAATAAGATTTAACCCCTGACAGATTTGTTTGGGGTTTTCTTTTTTTAAGAATATTGAGAGTGATAACAAATTGCCCATTATTATTGCAACAAATTTTTATCTCATTTATTTGAAAAACATACAAACATATATTGTTCTCATCGTATTGCTATTTGCAGGTGTAAGTGCACAGGCAAGAAATTATGGCGACCCTACAAAGCCGTGCGATTCCGTATTTGGAATAATATACCTGAATGATGTATGGAATATTGACTCGAAAAACAATGCCTGCAATGTCGATTTTTATTTGAATTTGTGGTGTATGCAAAATGTGCCCTGCCTCAAACTAATTACGGGCGATATTATTTCTGTGGACACTGTTGACAGTGAAATGAGCAACTACAGTAAAGGCTGGCAATTTGTATCATTACGTATAAAAGCTTCTATTAGATGTGATTTCAACCTTGAATATTTTCCGGTAAATGTAATTGATTTAAAAATTATTCTGGAGTCGGAAAAAACCTCCAATCATTTGTGTTTACTTACCAAAGAAGGTTTTAGAAGCGTAGTACATAAAGAGATTAATATACCTGGAATGTTTGTAGATTCAGTAACTGAATTATCAACTGTATATACCTATAAGCTACCTGAATATGGGGTAATAAAATCTTATTCCTTTTCAAGATTGGTGTTTAGCATTCCCATTAAACCCCTTAAGCCTATTGGGTTATTTTTTAAAGATTTTTTGCCCAGCCTCATAGCTATTCTTATTATATTTATAGGTTTGTTTTTCGAGATTGCCAAAATAGAATTAAGGCTTAGTATTACTATAGGAAGTTTATTCTTATGTATCTCCAACCTTATAGTTACCCAACAAGAATTACCCGATACCGCAGCTATTTCGTTAATTGAGAAAATAAATATTGCTTCTTTGTTATTAATTTTTCTCACCACACTTTCCTTTACCTTAAGCCATTATTTATGCGAGCGGTTCAAAAGCAAACATACGCTTTTGGCAGAACTCCTTCTTATCATAGTTTCTGCCGGTCTATTTTCTTGGTATTTGTACGACCAACTAAATGAGGCCATTCATGAACTGAATAAGTTTATATAGTTTTAATATTTAGGTTTGCTGAAAGCATGAATTCGGAGAAATCTGTTTATAAAACATCATTAGTGTTTTGTTCCAAATCTACAAGTCTCTAATCAAGAATAGTTTTTTACTAATAAATAAAAAAAGGATAAGTTCATTTTTACTTTATACGGTTTATTTCCGTACCTTTGTGTTTTCTAAAATATCATTTGATTATGCAAAAGCAAACCAAAGTGCCCGAAAAAGCAAGATTCGATACCAAACTATCCAAGACCCAAAAAGAGTTTTTTGAATATGCAGCCAGTATTGGAGGGTTCCGCACGCTCACTGACTTTATTCTATCTTCAGTTCAAGAAAAAGCAAAAGAAATTATCGAACAACATAAAGTTTTTCTTGCTACAGAAAAGGACAGAGAAATATTTTTTGATGCCATTATGAAAACAAGTAGTCCCAATAAAAAACTTGCCGATGCAGCAAAACGTTATAAAAAAGCAGTCGGGACTAAATGATATATATAACAGTTCCATTAGACTCTTCATTTAAAAAAGAGGATTTTTATTGTGGAAAAAGTTTGCTAGATGACTATCTGCATAAACAAGCTAGTCAAGACATTAAAAGAAAACTATCCGTAGTTTTTGTACTGCCCCACGAAGAAGTGCGAATCAAAGGTTATTATACATTGTCTAATAATAGTATTCCTAGAGAATTTGTTCCTGATACAGTTCTTAAAAAAATGCCTAAAACATATCTCAACCTACCCACTACATTATTGGGAAGACTTGCCGTTGATGGAAACTTTATGAAACAAGGATTGGGAGAACTATTGCTGCTAGATGCACTAAAACGAAGTTATGATATCTCGACTAAAAGTGCAGGTTCAATTGCAGTAGTAGTTGACCCCTTGGACATAGATGCTAAAAGATTCTATAGCAAATATGGATTTATTGAATTGCCCGATAGTGGAAAAATGTTTTTACCAATGAACGTTATAGGCAAACTGTTTCAACCATAAGTATTATATAGTTTCTGAGAATGTTTCTACTCCGCTCAACGTAACAAAATAAAAATCGTATTCGCCGAGTAGAGCAAAAATCGTAAATCGCACAACGTAAATCGTACATCACTAACTTATCTTTGCATCGAAAAATGCCTCAATCAGTTAGTTTTTATACCCTCGGCTGCAAACTCAATTTCAGCGAAACCTCTACCCTAGCACGTCAGCTAAAGGAAGGTGGGATGCAGGTAAAAGACTTTAGAGATGGTGCCGATGTATATGTAATCAACACCTGCTCCGTAACTGACCATGCCGATCGTAAATGCCGCAAGGTGGTGAACGAGGCACTGCGTTATAACCCCAAAGCTTTTATGATAGTTGTTGGCTGCTATGCCCAATTAAAACCACAGGAGATTGCAAATATTCCCGGTGTAGATTTGGTATTGGGTGCCGCAGAAAAATTTGAACTGGCAAAACATATTACCGATACAAGCAAACGCCAACAGGCAAGTATATATAATAGTCCGATAAAGGAAACGAATACCTTTGTGCCCGCCTACTCTAGCGACGACCGCACCCGTACCTTTTTAAAAGTGCAGGATGGTTGCGATTATTTCTGCTCGTTCTGCACCATTCCATTGGCACGCGGCCGCAGCAGAAGTGCGAGTATTGCAGATGTGGTGAAACAAGCTACAGAAATTGCGAATCGGGGAGCAAAAGAAATTGTATTGACGGGTGTAAATATTGGAGATTTTGGTGTGCAAACTGGCGAACAATTTGCCGACCTCGTTACCCAACTCGACCAAGTGGAAGCAGTTCAACGTTTCCGTATTTCGAGTATTGAGCCCAATTTGTTAAGCAATGATATTATAAAATTTGTGGCGAACAGCCAACGATTTATGCCGCATTTTCATATCCCTTTACAAAGTGGTAGCGATAAAATATTGAAATTAATGCGTAGGCGTTACCAAAAACAATTATATAAAGAACGTGTTGAAACTATTAAACAAGAAATGCCACATGCCTGCATTGGTGTAGATGTGATAGTAGGTTTCCCTGGCGAAACAGAAGACGACTTTTTAGAAACCTATCATTTCTTAAATGAGTTGGATATATCCTATTTGCATGTGTTCCCTTATAGCGAACGTGCCAATACCACTGCATACAAAATGCCCGATGTAGTTCCCGTCAAAGTTCGCGGACAGCGGGTAGAAATGTTGAGAATACTAAGTGAAAAAAAGAAACGTTTTTTCTACGAACAACATATACAATCGCAACGGACTGTATTGTTTGAAATAGAAATTAATGATGGAATTATGCATGGCTTTACTGATAACTACATAAAAGTATCCACCCCCTACGACCCTTTACTGGTAAATGAATTGGCTGATTGCAAATTGGAAAATATAGGAAATGATATGATAGTTGAATGTGGGGATATAATACATGCGTTAATGGTCGGTGACAACAATGGTCGGTGACAACACCAACCATAAGCAAGCAAAAAATGAAAACTAACAATTAAAATAACATTCTATGGTTGATGTATTATTAGGCCTGCAATGGGGCGATGAAGGAAAAGGAAAAGTAGTAGATTTTTTATGCCCTGCTTACCAAATGGTGGCAAGGTTTCAGGGTGGTCCCAATGCGGGGCATTCGCTTAAAATAAACGGACAAAGTTTTGTGCTCAATACTATTCCATCTGGAATTTTTAGAGACCATTGCAAAAACCTCATTGGTAGTGGTGTGGTAATAGACCCAGCCAAATTGCAAACAGAAATAGAAAAAGTAAAAGCTGCTGGAGCACCTGTAGAAAAAAACTTATTGATAGCCCGCAAAGCACATCTCATTTTGCCCACACATATAATGTTAGATGCTGCTCAAGAAAACGCCAAAGGCACTGCAAAAATTGGCAGTACACTGCGTGGTATCTCCCCTACTTATCAAGATAAAATTGGTAGAACCGGATTAAGGATTGGCGATATTCTTGAAAAAGATTTCGAAAACAAATACCGCTTGCTTACTGCCAAACATTTGCAAATGATAGAAGCATTAGGCGGCAATACAGAAATGGCTGCTGCAGAAAAAGCATTTTTAGAAGCAGTAGAATATCTCCGTGCTTTTCAAATGGTGGACAGCGAATATTATGTAAACGATTTTATATTCCGTGGTCATAAGATATTGGCAGAAGGAGCACAGGGAACTATGCTGGACATTGATTATGGAACTTATCCTTATGTAACTTCTTCTAATACAATTTCTGCGGGAGCATGCACGGGTTTGGGTATTAGTCCGCAAAAGATAAAACATGTATATGGTGTGTTTAAAGCATACTGTACCCGTGTGGGCAGTGGCCCATTTCCTAGTGAGTTGGACAACCAAGCAGGAGAAGACTTACGCCAAAAAGGTGGTGAGTTTGGTGCTACCACGGGTCGACCACGCAGAACCGGTTGGTTAGATTTGCCTGCACTTAATTATGCTATAATGCTCAATGGTGCCGATAAACTAATTATGACCAAAGCCGATGTATTATGTGATTTGCCCGAAGTTGAAATATGCACTGCCTATAAAACCGCAACAGGGCTAACCGATAAACTGCCCTATGATTTATGTGCCACCGATATGCAAATGCATTTAGAGAAATTTGCAGGATGGGACAATAGCTTGCACCAAGCCCAAAGTTATAATGAAGCTCCGCAAACTTTTAAAGAATATATCAAATATATTGAGCAATCATGCGGTATGAATCTGGCCGCAATATCTACAGGGCCTGAGAGGGAGAAGACTTTCTTTATGGAATAAATATAGTCGCGAAGCTTTTGCCTCGAAAACAAAATTTCCCCAAGTAACTAGGCTTACTTTTCTTTATGCCTTGGTGGCAACATCATACTTTGCAAACCTGTTGCAAAAAAGGTGGCCTGCCCTCCCCCTTCATCATTTTATTTTGACTTCGCACTTTTAATTTAAGTGATTGAATTGTAGGGGAATTACATTTATATTTTACGATTTTATTTTATTCAAATATGACGAACATCATATCGGTATTATGCCTCCTGTCATTTATCTGAGGGGTAGATGAATTGAATCTTTGCATAATCAAATAACTAAAAAAAAAACTAAAATTAAAAGTATGAAATTTTCAATTCGTTTAATCAAGAAAACCCTGTTTGTTTTAATCCTTATAACAGGTTTCTCATTTTCAATGGATGCTCAGAATGTAACTGTAGCTTCTACAGTGGGAACTTCGAGTGCAACCTACACTACCTTGGGAAGTGGATTTACAGCTATTAACGCAGGCACACATAAAGGAGTTATCACTATTACTATTAGTGGTAACACTTCTGAGTCTACAAGCGGAGCAGTAATTAATGCAAGTGGGAGCGGGAGTGCTTCCTATTCTTCTATTAGAATAATACCCAGAGGTGCCATTACGGTATCTGCTGCTGTTACTACAGGAAGTCCACTAATTGGCTTCAATGGTGCAGACAATGTAACTATTGATGGTTTAAACACGGGAGGAAACTCTCTTACCTTATCAAACACTACCTGTTCAGATGCAGCTGGAACCAGTACCCTCCGTTTTTATGGAGATGCTACCAGTAACAAAATTACCAACTGTACCATATTGGGTTCGTCTACCATGACAACAACCAGCAATGGGGGCACTATTTGGTTTGATGCTTCAGCGGTTTCGGTTGGAAATGACAATGACACCATATCAAATTGCGACATTGGCCCTGCGGGAACCAACCTGCCTGCCAAAAGTATATATGCTTGCGGAACTACCACAAGCATTGGTAAATACAATAGTGGTATTATAATTACGGGCAACAATATATATGATTATTTTCATGCTGTGGCTCAAAGTAATGGTATCTATATATCTGCCGGAAATACGGGCTGGACAATTTCTAACAACAAATTTTATCAAACAGCTAGCCGCACCCAAACCACGGGCAGCATACATGCACCAATAAACATAGCCAGTGCAGTGGGCAATGAAAACATGGCGATAACGGGAAATACAATTGGATATTCCAGTTCGTCGGCAACGGGTACTTATACTTTTGTGGGTGTGTCATCAGCTTCAAAATTTTATCCGATATATATATCTGCTGCTCCAGCTGCGGGGGTGCCTACCAGCATTCAGGGCAATACTATTACTGCTATTTCTGTTAGCGGTCCGTTATCAGGTGAGGGATATTGGGATTTGCCTCCTTTCGCCGGTATATATGTGGGCGATGATACCACTTTGGTAAATATTGGAACCGTTACTGGTAATATAATTGGCAGCAAAACTGCAAGCGGTGCCATCACTTTTAGTAGTTCATCAACCACTTTAAGCGATGTATATGGTATCTTCTTTTTCCCACTTTCAAATGCGAACATCAACAACAATTCAGTTGGAGGAATGACTATTTCAAATAGCTCTACCGGCCCTATTGCTTTTTATGGAATAAGGGCCTTTACCTGGGTAAACTTCGTAAACGTTTTAAGAAACGATACGGTAGGATTTGCAGCAGCACCTATTAGAATATCTGCAAGTTGCTCTACTTCTAAAAGTATGGGTATTCTTAGCGATTTTGGAACACCTATTATTACAGGTAGCACAGTAAGCAATATTACTATGGATGGTGCAAATGTGTTAACAGGCACAAGATCTGCACTAACTGGTATTTGTGCCGATCGAACTTCTTATTATTACTCAGGTCAATTAAATGCTTTAAATGATTCTATATTAGATGTATCATCTAATACTGTTCACTCACTAAGCAATACCTCTTCGGCTGCTGTAACTGTTAATGGATTAGTAATAAACGGAGATACCTCTATAAATGAAACCGTATCAAAAAACTTTATTCATTCTTTATCGGTTGCCAATACCTCGGCTACCATTAATGGGATAAATATTATATCAAGTAATGCAGACTATAGCAACAATATGATCCGATTAGGGATAGATGCAAGTGGTGCCAATATTACTACTGCTTGTAAAATTAACGGTATAAATGAAGTAGGCGGAACCAACAATTTCTACTTTAATTCAATATATGTAGGAGGAACCTCTGTGGGCACTACCGTAAATAATACTTTTGCTTTAACAAGTGCAGTAATAACAACCACCCGCAAATTCAGAAATAATATATTTCAAAATTCTCGCTCAAACGCTTCTACAGGTGGCAAACACTATGCTATAAAAGTGGGCGGAACCACTGCAAATCCTACTGGATTAACTATTAATAACAATATATATTATGCAAACGGAACAGGTGGTGTTTTAGGTTACTATAATACTTCAGATGTGACCACTTTAGCAACATGGAAAACCACTGTGGGACAGGATGCAAATTCATACTCAACCGACCCTAGTTTTAGAGATGCTACTTCGGGTGCAACCACTGTCGACTTGCATTTACAAAGTTTATCAAACAGACTTAATCCTGCTGAAGGTGTGGGTGCTGCAATTACAGGTTTTAATCAAGATTTTGACGGGCAAGATAGAAGTTTATATACACCTAGCGATATTGGTGCTGATGCTGGAAACTTTTGTAGCATATCAATAACCTATACCAATTTAATAAATGGCAATTCGGTTTCCAATCGTAGAACCACAAGTTTTGCTTCGGTTAGAGCAAATGGTGTGGTTTTGGATACCCTATCAGGAACTAGACCCCGATTTTATTATAAGAAAAAAACCGATGCCAATAGCTTTAGTGGGAACACGAGCACCAGCAATGGCTGGAAAAATATAGAAGGAATCTCTACTTCTTCTCCATTCGATTTTACTATTGACTATAGTTTATTATATAATGGCAGCGTATCATTTGGAGATACCATACAATATTTTGTGACGGCACAAGACATGAATTCCACCCCGAATGCATATTCAAATCCATCCACAGGTTTTGTTGGTACTAGTGTTAGCAGAATTACTACTGCTCCTACTACGCCCAACTTTTATATTGTGGAGAGACAAAACATATATGTGAAGTCGACTGGCAGAACAGATAGTGTTTGGTATTCAACTTTGGGAAATGCTTTTACTGCAATAAACAGTGGCACCCATACAGGAACGGTATTGGTTACTATAGTAGCCAACACTTCTGAACCTTTAAGCGGTGCAGTAATTAATGCCAGTGGAAGCGGAAGTGCTTCTTATTCCTCAATTAGAATAACACCTAGTGGAAATATAACAGTATCGGCCGCTATTACCTCTGGTAGTTCGCTTATTGGTTTTAATGGTGCCGATAATGTAACAATTGATGGTTTAAATACGGGAGGAAACTCTCTTACATTATCAAACACTACCCGTTCAGATGCAGCTGGAACCAGTACCATCCGTTTTTATGGAGATGCTACCAGCAACAAAATTACCAACTGTACTATATTGGGTTCGTCTACCATGACAACAACCAACAACGGGGGTACTATTTGGTTCGACTCATCTGCCATTTCAGTTGGAAATGACAATGACACGATATCTAATTGCAACATTGGCCCTGCGGGAACCAACCTGCCTGCCAAAAGTATATATGCTTGCGGAACTACCACAAGCATTGCTAAATACAACAGTGGTATTATAATTACAGGCAACAATATATATGATTATTTTCATGCTATGGATCAAAGTAATGGTATCTATATATCTGCCGGAAATACAGGCTGGACAATTTCTAACAACAAATTTTATCAAACAGCTAGCCGCACCCAAACCACGGGCAGCATACATGCACCAATAAACATAGCAAGTACTGTGGGCAATGAAAACATGGCGATAACGGGAAACACTATTGGATATTCTAGTTCATCAACAACAGGTACTTATACTTTTGTGGCTGTATCATCGGCTGCTAAATTTTATCCGATATACTTTTCAGCAGCAGCATCAACAGGTACTGCAAGCAGTGTGCAAGGAAATACCATTACTGCAATTTCAATAAGTGGCGAACCTTCGGGTACAGGCAATTCAAGTCCTTTTGCTGGTATTATGATACAATCGGGTTTGGTAAATGTGGGTACTACTTCTGGTAATATTGTTGGTAGCAGAACTTCTTCGCGTGGTATTACTTATACAAGCACCTCAGTAAGTACAGGAGAAGTAAGTGGAATTTATTTTTCACCAACACTCACTACAAATATTAATAACAATGCCGTGGGCGGTATCACCTTATCAAACACTTCAACAGGCGGTATTATATTTTATGGTATCAGAGCTTCTAGTTCAACTACCGTAATAAATACCATACAATATGATACTATTGGTTTTGCATTAGCTCCTATCACCAATACAGCAACTGCAACTACTTCGCAATGCATAGGAATTGCAAGCCAATTGGGAGCCTCGGTGGTAACCAATTGTATAGTAAGAAAAATGTATATGGTTGCCGCTAATACAGGAACGGGGACCACATCATCGTTAATGGGAATATATATAGATGGTAGCAGTGCTACTGGAACCGCTTTCTATGTATCGAACAATAGTATATATTCACTCATAAATTCAGCTGCTAGCGGAGTGGTGGTGAATGGTATTGTATATAATGGCCCTTCCGCATTAACCAATATAATTTCGAAAAATATAATTTATTCTTTAGCTGTTTCTAACACTGCAGCTACCATTAATGGAATTTACACGGCAGCAGGTAATGCTACATTTGGAAACAATAGAATTCGTTTGGGAAATGATACAAATGGGTCTTCTAATTTAGCATCTCCCTGCAAAATTTATGGAATTAATGCTGCTGGTTCGGGTACTACCAAATATTTCTATAATACAATATATATAAATGGCACAGTGAGCTCAGGCTCTACTTCAAGTATTTGTATATATAGAAGTGGTAGTGAAATTACTTCTATAAAAAACAATTTGTGCTACAATGAGCGTACTGGCGGAACAGGAGCACATATAGCCATTGGAACCGTTAACAATACCAACTTTACCTGCGACTATAATTTATATATAACAACTGATACTTCTCTGGTTGGAATATATAATAGCAGCAACTATAATTTTACCAACTGGAAAAGAAATTCTAACAGCAGTAATTCATCATGGTGTGCTTTAAATAGTCAAGTAAATTCTGACAGTCTTTTCACGGATAAGAACAATGCAAACCTATCCATAAAAACCAATCAAACACAAGGATGGTATGTTAATGGAAAAGGTGTTGCCGGTGCAAACTCGGGCTCTATTGATGTAGATTATGAGGGCCAAACAAGATGTACTACCTTGGGAATGGGAACCGATATTGGTTCCGATGAATTCACCCCCACCACTACTCCACCGCTTGCAACCCAAGTAGGTACCATTGCTAACAATCAAATAACAAGATATATATTTGCCGGACGTGAGGTAGCCAACATTAGATGGAAAAATGCCGTTGGCACCACTACTTCGTTCCCATCAGCAATTTCGGCCTATTATTATTCAGGTACCAATCCTCCCGATCCTACTAACGGCGGCCACAATCCAGGTGCTAAATATATGAACTCTTTCTGGATATTGCACCCAACAGGTGGCGGTCATTTCTTATATGATGTTACGCTTACTTATGATGAAGCATTGTTAGGTACCTTGGCAAGTGAGTCGGATATTAAACTGGGTAAAAAACCCGATGTAGGCAATACTGGCGATTGGAAAGTACACTACGGCTCAAGTGTGAACACAAGCACCAACACGGTTCAGTTTGAAAGCTTAAATGGATTCTCAGTTTTTGCTTTGTCTGATAATACATCGGCACTGCCAGTGAGTCTTATTGAATTTACTGCACAAATTGACAATGACAATGTACTATTGAAATGGTCGAGTGCCCGCGAAATAAATAGCAGCCATTATAATATTATGAGAAGCTTTAATGGTAGCGATTATGAAAAAATAGGTGTAGAAAGTTCAGCAGGTAACTCAACTAATATAAGTACTTATTCGTTTGTTGATGAGAATGCCATCAAACTTTATGAAGGCAAAAGCATCTATTATAAACTTGCAATGGTTGACTTAGATGGTACTGCTAAATTTAGTCCTGTTAGAACCGTGTTCTTTAAAAATGCACTAAGCGTTAACAGCATGACTCCCTACTTTAGTGACGAGAATTTGAACATCAAACTAAAGTTGAATGATGACACCAAATTAAATATTAGTGTAGTGGACATGAATGGTAAAATTGTATATACCAGCAATGCACAATATGCAAAAGGAGTATCTACTACTACACTAAACGGGATGGATATACCAACTGGCATATATTTAATAAAAATGGAAAGTGCTTCCGAAACAATGGTTGTAAAAGTATTTAAAAAATAAACTCCCTAAAATTCACATTATAATAAAGCCTCTGTAGAAATACAGGGGTTTTTATTTGTATCAAGTAGCTAGTATCAATACTTTGGGGCTTATACGCAATTCTCCCAATCGTATCCCTTTGAATACCTAAATTATCATCAACCTTAGTTGTTTTTATTTCTGAACAAGCAAACAATATAGTTATAAATATAAAAAATGTATATAGTTTTATATTATGCATAATCCTATTACAAAATAACAAAGTTTTCAATCAGCTTCCAACTTCTAGCTTCCGTCTTCTTTACTTTTTATTCACGTATTTCATCACCACTTCAGCACTTGGCAATGCAAACTTGCCCCATTTTTTAATAATGGTTGATTTGTTCAGCAACATCACACCAGGATTGGCCCTTATCATTGTTTTTACTTGTGTACCATCCAGATTGTAGAAATGTATACTACCTGCTTTATGCAATTTTAATATACTATCGGCTACTGGCAAATCAGTTGCGGTAACGCCTAATACTTTCACTTTGCCAGCCTTTGCCAATTCAGCCGCAGTTTTGGCAAATTTTTCTATATAACTTCCATCTACTTGTGTTATATCCATTACTATCATCATTAATTTGTAGCCTTCTTCCTCAGTAATAACATCTGTAAATTCAAAACCGCTACTATCACTCAGTTTAAAATCATTTATTTCGGGCTTAGGTTGCTCTCTTAATATTTGCTCAGTGCGTTCGCCTTCAAGCACCCAATTGGAATCGGACAGGGGCAATTCAGCAATTTTATCAATCTTCAGTTTTTTCAATTCTTCATCCAATCCTACCAGTGCTTTTGCAAATTCTGGAACCAAAACTGTATATGCTTTTTTCTCGTTCGTTTTTGTGTTTTTATAATGATACGTAAATGCTGAAACTCCAGGAAGAGCGTCTTTGGGTATCTGCATTTTTACGGCAATATCATTCCCAACTTTATAAGGAAGAAAATCTTTTACGGGCAAATACATATAAGTGTATATAGGAAAAGCTACGGCTACAAAACCGGCGGTAAAAGTTGCAATGCTGCTTAAGGTAGCACTAAACAGGGGTTTAATATCTCGGCGGCGAACAAATATGATTATAATAAGGAAAGTGAGAACCAAATCTTTGATAAATGACTCAAAGGGTTTTAATTTAATAAAATCGCCAAAACAACCGCAGTCGCTTAGGGCGTTAATCATTTCGGGTTTCTCTACACCCATCATATTTGCAAAAGGTTGCGATAGTGCTGCCATTGGGTGTTCTTTTGCATAATTAGCAAGTGCCGTGTAGCCGGTAAGCAAATCGAAAAACAAAATCATGAGCAGCAATAGCCAGGCATTTACTTTACCCATAAAACCAATGATAAGCCAAACGCCCATCATAACTTCTGCTATGCATATTATAATAGAAAAACCAACAGCCCAGGGCTTAAAAATATCCCAACCAAATATATCGAAATATTCTTCCAGTTTGTATCCAAATCCATACGGGTCGTTGGCTTTTATAAGACCCGAGAATATGAATAATACACCCACAAGAATTCTACAAATCCAAGTGATGGTTAGTCTGCTGTTCATGATATTATAAGGCTGCGGATTCTAATTTAATAAGAGCGAATATAGCAAAACTTGTCATATCCATTAAGTTCGCTTCATCGTAGTCCGATTTTTGGTTATTATTTATTTGGTTTATGCGTAATAGTCTTTCCATCATCAAGTCATTAAAGGAACATAACTTTATGTCGTTGCCTGTTTGAGGTATAATTAGAGGTTGGTCATTAAAAACTTTTCCAGATTTTTCTACCAACGATTCGTATTTTTCAAGAGTGTCCATGTGTAAATTTGCCGCAAATAAAATAGAAAAAATCCAATAATATGTTCATCAATTGCAAAGGCCAACTAATAAACCTCACAAAACCATGTGTGATGGGCATTATAAATACTACCCCCGATTCATTTTATACCTTAAGCCGCACACAAATTGTGGATGATGCTTTAGCACGGGCTTCCCAAATGTTAAACGAGGGAGCCACTTTTATTGACATCGGAGGCCAGTCGACCCGCCCTGGTGCTGAGCCTGTGGGTGAGGATGAGGAACTACAAAGAGTGATACCCATAATAGAAGCTATTGCCAAAGAGTTCCCCAATTGCTTTATCAGTATTGATACAAACAGAGCAGCCGTAGCCAAAGCTGCTGTTGGTGTGGGTGCTTCATTGGTAAACGATATTTCGGGCGGCGATGATGATTTGCAAATGATCGAAACGGTTTCTAAACTGAAAGTGCCTTTTATTGTAATGCATAAAAAGGGCAATCCGCAAACCATGAAAGAGCAAGCACATTATAACGATGTGGCTTTGGAGGTGTTTGATTATCTAGCAACAAAACTGGTACAACTAAAAGCACAAGGCATCTGCGATATTATAATAGACCCGGGTTTTGGATTTGCTAAAACCATTGAACATAATTTTGAACTGATGCACAAACTAGAGGTTTTGAAACAACTAGAAGCTGCTGTATTAATTGGTATTTCACGCAAAAGTATGATATGGAAAACGTTAGAAACCACACCCGAAAATGCTTTGCATGGCACCACCACACTTAACACATTGGCACTATTACAAGGAGCCAATATACTAAGAGTACACGATGTAAAACCCGCTATGGACTGCATTGCAATGATGGGGAAATATGTGGGAGTGGATTAAGTTTCTGCCAAGCTTAAGACCTTATAAAATATTTCTTCTAGAATAGTTAGGTTCTGAATGGTAGTGATTACATTTTTCCGATTTCATTTCCGCAAACATTTATTTACTTAAAATAAATATCACCATTTTGTTGATTTCGTAAATTTTTATGTGCAGTTTTGTAAACACAAATAAAAAAATATATGATACTAAAATTCTACACACTCAAAAAAATCCTGTTTACTTTAATCCTACTAACAGGTGCTATCTCTCAATCAATTAACGCACAAAATGTTGCACTTACCGCCACAGGTGGCACAACTAGTGCCTCTTATTCAACAGTGGGAGGGGCGTTTTCCGCAATAAATTCAGGTACACATACTGGAGTTATTACAATTTCTATTGGAGGCAACACGTCCGAGGGTTCATCCGCTGCTCTTAATGCAAGCGGCTCAGGTTCGGCGAGTTACAGCAAAATCACCATTTCCCCTTCTGGAGGGGCATCTAGAACCGTTTCTGGAAGTATTGCCGGGGCTTTGATAGACTTAAACGGGGCCGACAATGTGACAATCGATGGATTGAATTCTGGTTCAAACAGTTTAACCATTGAAAACTCAAACACAGGTACTTCTGCTATTACCATTCGATTTACAGCTGACGCAACCTCAGATTCTGTAAAGAATTGTACCGTAAGGGGTGCCAGCACAAGTACTTCACTTGGAACTATTGTATTTGCAACAGCATCTTCTGGAGGAAATGACAACAATGTTATTACAAGCTGTATCATTGACTCATCAAGTGCGGGTTATCCAACCAATGCTATTTATTCGGCAGGAACTAGCGGGCAAGAAAATAGCGGAATAGTAATCAGCAGCAACTCTATCTCGAATTTTTATAGTTCTGGCTCTATCAGCACAGGGTTGTTTGTAAGCACAAATTCCACAACATGGACTATTACAGGCAACAAGTTTTTCCAAAAATCATCGAAAAGTTACGGCACTGCGAATATACATAGTGTAATTAATATAGCAACTGGCGATGGACACACCCTATCATCAAACACTATAGGTTATGCAAACTCTTCAAGCACTGGCACATATGCAATGACCAGTTCAGTTGCTACCAGATTTATTGCTATCAATTTGGCTGTAGGTACAACAGTAACTTCTTCTGTACAGGGCAATACCATTGCATCCATAAGCCTTACTACCTCTAGCGGTGCATCTACCCTAAACGGTGTATTGTGCGGAATAAATATTACAGCAGGAAATGTAAATGTTGGTAATGTAACAGGAAACACCATCGGTGTGAGTTCTGGTACAGCATCGCTAACTGTTACTCCCACCACAACTCAAGGAGCAGTAGTAGGAATTAATACATCTTCTACAGGTACTATTGTGATTAAGAAAACAACTATGGGCGGGTTCCAATCAACCTCATCTACAGCTGCAATAGCAGGCGGCGTACTGGGAATTTATGTTGGTGGGATAGCTACCTCGCTTACTATTGATAGCAATACGATAGGAAATAGTACCTCAAACAATATGGTGGCAGGTATTAGCGGAACTACCACTGGCAGTTCAATTGTGTCGGGTATCTATTTGCCTTCAACACCTACAGCATATACAATTTCTAATAATACAATTCAAAATCTTACCAGCTATGGTACAGCTACTGCTGGCTATGTAAGGGGAATACACACCACCACATCTGGAACAACAGGTACGCATTCTATTACTACAAATACCATTAAAAACATAGCAACCACAGGGACACTTGCTTCTTATACCAGTGGGCAATTATCAGCAACTGGAATTCATTACGGTGCTGGAGCCGGTGGTATAATTTCTGGCAATACTATTTTTAACATTGCAAACCAAAGTACCGCCACTACAAATATTGCGGTAGGAGGAATTGCCATTGCATCAGCACAAAATACTGTTGTATCGGGCAACTTAATTTATGGTCTTTCCAATGCAGGAACAGGCACAACGGCTACTACCCCTCCGGTGGTTGCTGGTATATTGGTACGTTCTGGAACAACCTCCGACAGTATATATAACAATATGATTTCTTTGGGTAATGGCCAAACAACTAATACATCCTTTATTGGTATTATGTTAAATCATGGCTCAACACCTGATCCTGCCAATAATGTATTCTATAATACAATTAATATTGAAGGAAGCGTAAGTTCCGGCTCACTGGCATCTTTTGGCTTGCTTCGTGGAGATCTAAGTGCAACGGCCCGCAACGTAACCAGCGATATACGTAATAACATATTCAACAATAGCCGCTCTGGAGGCTCAGGCAAACATTACGCTATAGCTAATAGCTACAATGCCACTGCTACTTCTACGGGTTGGTCTGCAAATTACAATATATTGAATTCAGCATCATCATCTACGATAGGATATTGGAGTGCTGACAAGGACATGAGCAACTGGAAAAGTTCATCATCAGGTGATGCAAACAGCTTCTCCGGTGTTTCTATAACATTTACAAACTCAGCAAATAATTTACATTTAAACATGGGTACTACTGCAACCTTCTTAGAATCTAACTGTGCAGCAATTTCTGGCTTTACTAAAGATTATGACAACCAAGCCAGGCCTGGACCTGCTGGATCAGTAAACGGCTGGGGCTCATCGCCCGATTTTGGAGCTGACGAGTTTGACGGTGTTTCAACAGACTTAGCTCCTCCCACAATTAATTATACCAACCTTACTAATAATTCTTCTACATCTAACAGGACTACTTCAAGTTTTGCTAGTATTACCGATGGCTCTGGAGTGAATACTACCTCGGGAACCAAACCAAGAATATATTACAAAAAGAAATCGGATGCCAATGCATTTGCTGGAAATACAAGTGCTAACAATGGCTGGAAATATGTTCAAGCTAATAACGCTTCTACACCATTTGATTTCACTATTGATTATAGTATTGTTAATGGTGGAAGTGTATCCATTGGAGATACAATACAATATTTTGTGATAGCACAAGATTTGGCCTCTACTCCCAATGTAGGTGCTAAACCTTCAACCGGCCTTGTTGCTAGTTCTGTGAGCAGTATCAC
>JANYDJ010000113.1 GCA_025363675.1 Flavobacteriaceae bacterium
GCTGCTGTAAAGGGAATGATAAATCCTAATACCGTAAAAAAAATGACAGTAACTGCCTTAGTTGATAGTGGAGCATATATGTTTTGTATTAACGAGGTAGTTAAAAACCAACTCGACCTTCCTACTATAGGTTTTGAAAATGCTCAACTTGCAAATGGGCACATAGAACAATATGAAATAGTTGGTCCAGTAACCATACGTTTTGAAAATAGAAATACCATTTGCCGGGCTTTTGTATTGCCTGGCGATGCAGAGATATTATTGGGAGCAATACCTATGGAAGATATGGATGTACTTATACATCCACGAACACAACAACTAGTTGTAAATCCTGCACATCCAAATATTCCTCAGAAGAGCTTGAAGTGAAGACTGACCGATAGATTTAAGAACAAGTTCACAGCGGCGGCGGGAGAAAAATATAAAATAATCTATGGTTTCTTAAAACCCAACCCTGCAGTAATCGGGCTCACAGCTATATAATACTTGGTGCTATCTGCGAGGGGTAAATTTTGTAAGTCGTGGTTGGTATTGCGGCTGCTGAATATGCCCAAACCATTGGTGATATTGGTATAGTCTGTTTTCTTTTGAACGATGGAGAGACTGGGTTTGTTCAATGCTATATAGTTAGCCAACTCTTCTCCTGCACCATACAAGGTAATATCGCACGTATCCATAGTACGCCATACACCGGAGGTTCGAGGCACATTGGCTGCTATCTGGTTATAGAAATTTCCACCATCTAGTTCAAATTTAATCTGTCTACTCACTCTGGCATCGTTTACCGCTATATTTTTGGCAGCTATCCAACTAAATGTATGCCTACCCAACAAATTATTCGATACAGAATCATATTCTGAATAATGCAAGGTGAGTGTGGCTTCATACTCAAATGCATTAACCCCGGTATAAATATAAAAAGCAATGGTTTGGTCGGGAGAGAGGGTAAATACATTGGTTTTTGTCAACATATATGAATTGTGCACCATGTTTAATTGACTGGTATAAACTTTACCACTTCTCGGGTTTCTAATATATAAACTATAGGTACCACCTTGGTTTAATTTTTCAGTTGAAGTATATAATACTGCATTGGCTGAAGCAAATGTTCCTTGTTGCTTTGGGGCATTATAATCAGGGTAAAAGTCCATGCTCTGGATAATGGAATTGCCATTCATTAAGCGGATAGATACTTCTAAAGTATCAAAATATATAGAGTCTGTTATCCCTGCCACACGCAATGCATCAGAACCTGTATTAAGAAATGTTTTTTCAATACGTATATAATGTACAGGTTCATTTGCATCTAATAATGCATATACTACTGCTGTTTCTTCCCACTTGGCATTAATATCAATATCATTTCTACAAGAAGTTATGACGGCTAAAAATGCGAATATATAAATAAGGTTTTTCTTCATTTGTGTTAGTAGGTGTAGTTTTTGGTCGTTATTATAAATCATTATTGCTTCTTTTCTACCAGTGCACACACCTTTCTGTTTTTCCCGGTTTTACCTGTTAGGTTATAATAGTCGAGCACTATAATATAATGACCTACTGCTGCTCTGTCTCCATTATCATTAAATCCATTCCAACTAACTGACGCATTGGTGCCAAATACCTGCCAACTGGCTAGTGTTTTTACCAAATAACCATTAACATCATATATAAATAATTTGCCCGCATAGCCACCATTTGAAAATTTGATATTGATATTTAGTACATCATCAATACCATCAGCATCGGGTGAAAAAACAGATGGAGATATATCCAATAAATCTTCGCCCACTGTTATGCCATTGTATTGACTATTGGTATAACCCGGTGTACCGAAACCCACCGCTGCAGCTGCACTTTGCCAATTGGTAGCATCGCCTGTGGGGCTGGTATAATTAATACGTTCCAAGCTTACACCTTGGTCGTCGGCCACCAATAGGTGGTGCATATTTTTGTTATACTCAAACCTATCTACTTCTTGCAGATTGTTGTTTAAAATAACAACCCCGCCTTTATCACTATAATAGGTTGGAAAATTTAATACATCGCTAAACCAAAGTGGGTTGAGCGTTTGGTAATATTTTTTGATAATATTGGCATCTGCACTCAAGCATACATATTGCCCTGGCAAAAGTATATAACCTTGCGGAGCAGCTATCGTTACTCCATTATATTGTCCATCTTTAATACTACCCAACTGTAGTTCCTTTAAATCGACAGCATGGTTGCTTTTGTTCACCAATTCTACATAATCCACACAACCCGGCTTGGGATTGAATAATATTTCATTAATAGCCAAATTGCCCGTATCTATTGGCTCAGGCAACATAAATTCTATGGCATCATCGTAGCCCTTGTTGCCACTACAATCATAAAATCCTTTAATGGAAATTGTATATTTTTTGTGATGGGCAAACGTATCATTATATATAAATTCGTAAACGGTATAATCGGGAGAAATGCATTGGATAGACTTCGGCAATAAGTTAAAATTACTTATTTCTACAGAATCAATATATATGGATGAAGAATCGACAGGTTCAGTAAAATATAGTAACAATGTATTTGGGGAAGGAAGATAAACTCTGGCTAGTTGGGGTTTTTGGTTATCGGGATTTGAAGCTTGAACCGAATTGCTTCTGCCAGGTGTGCCGCCTAGTTTATCTAAGGTAGGTTTCCAGTTGCTGGCACCCGTGCATGGGTTTTCAGTATCAATCATTTCCAAACTCCATCCACCATTCTTTTTAAGACTGTTGCCATACCAAGTATCGCTATAGTTTACACTGTGTATCACTTGTGCTGATTCATTGAGTAGTACGAGTCTGTCGCCCGTATTATTTAAAGATGGGAAGCTGCTGAGCCCCAAAGTGGTTGCATGTGGGGCCATTTTGCTGGCATTTGCTTGATGACAAATCACCAAAAAACTGTCGGGTTTTATTACTGCAAAAGCAATTTTAGAAGTTGTGGTACCATCTTTAAAGGTCCAGTTTTTTATCCATATAGGATTTTGTGAGCGGTTTTTCAACTCCACCCATTCCATATTGGGCAAGGGAGTGTTGGGCAATGGATTGGTATATATTTCATCTATAATAATATCATTGAACGATGCTATTTTGTAATCTTTATAAACGATGGTGCCCGATAACTTCTTGGTATTTCCTTCGCAATCTTGCAAACCCGTTATCTGCAAATTGTAGGGTTGCCCATTTACCATATTGCCCGTTAAGGTAATGGTGATGGTATCGAATGTGGTATTGATTTGCTTGTTGGCAATTGAAATAAAATTGCTATACGCAAATGTCGCACTATTGAAAGAAGCAGGCGTGACGGACTCTGACAGGGCTACCATCACAATATTAGAACTAAAATAAAACAAATAAGATATGTCAGGAGCTGCTTTATCGAGGAGGGTACTTAATACAGAATTCCTGCTTCCCGGTGTTCCCCCTATCGTATTTTTAGAAGCCTGCCAATTGTTAATTCCATCGCATTGAGTTAATGGGTTTATCCGCTCCATGCTCCATCCGCCCAAAGCCTTGGTGCCATCGTGGTACCATTTATCAGTATAGTCTACCTCATTAATAAGCTGGCCCAAATTGTTTTTGAGCACTATCATATCGCCTGTATTATTAAAGGATGGAAAACCGCTCACTATAGCAATGGGTCCGTATGCGGCGTAATCGCCTGATGATACTTGCGAACATAATATAATAAAACTATCGGGGGGGATAACGGGTGTACCGAAAGTATTGGAAATGGTACCTGTGGAACTACCATCGCTGATAGTCCAATTACTGAGGTCGATACTGAATTTATTGGGATTATACAATTCTATAAACTCGTAATCAGGCAAGCCAATTTTGGGAGATGGGTCTGCAAATATTTCATTAATAATAATAGGCTTTACCGTTTGCGTAGAATATATAAATGTTTTATTTAACCCGCTTATTTGGTTGCCCGAAAGATCTTTAACATTGTTGATGGTTAAGGTATAGGTGGTATTGATTGCGAAATTGTTTGCAAAGGTTAAAGTAACAGTTTGCAGATTATCGAATATTAAACTGGCAGGATTTCCGAGGCCATTGTTTGCTATATAGTTGGTTAAAACCTTTGCCGATATAGCTTCAAGCAGTTCATCAAATACCAGTTCTAATTTATTTACCGATAACACATTTATGCTGGCGATAGCAGGTGGAATAGTATCCAAGCTCGATTTTACAACAATATCATCCCAGTAAAAATTCCCAACATTTGTTGCTGTATATCTGCAATACATACCTGTATAGGCTGTGCTGGTATATTGGTTATCGGTGGCCGATCCTTCTACCGCAAAAGTTTGGTTGCCCGATGTATCACTTAGCAGTTGCCACAAGCCACTGTTATTTCTTTGTACTTTTACACGAACCTGATTCAATGATTTGCCAACGGTAGATGCACGTCCGGCAATTATTCGCACCCTGCTGCTGCCCATTTGTTTATATAATGATATAGTATCGGTACTGCCCGTGCTGCCTCCCAATTGTATATAATAACCATTTAAGCTGCCTGTTAAATCTTGTTGGTCAGACACGAGATAATACCTGCAATAATTTTGTGTGCTGGGGCTCAAATTAAACTTCGCCCAAAAACTCCATTCAGTGTTTGATACCATAGTAGAGGGTGTTGAGAGGTATGATGTTTCTCCGCCCGTTCCTGTGGTGCCATTACTTTGCAATTGTTTGTTAACATTTATATTGTATAAACTGGCATTGCCACTCCATACTGGGTTTGCAGTAAAGTCTCCATCGTCAAAATGTTCGGTAACTTGAGCTATTGAAACATTAAAAAGTATAGAAAAAAATATGATAATACGTATCCTCATCATTAGCCCACGAAAATAATAGCGATTTCTCAATTTATCTATATGCATTATATCAAGCTTTATCTAACGTAAACCCAAATGTGGTTCCTTTGCCATCAGTACTTCGCACATGAATGGTTTGCTGATGAGCTTCTATTATATGTTTTACTATCGATAAGCCCAGCCCTGTGCCTCCCTCATCACGCGAACGCCCCTTGTCAGCCCTATAAAAACGCTCGAACAAGCGGGGCAAGTGCTCTTTGTCAATTCCTCCTCCATCATCGGCTACTTCGGTAAGTATGTGTTCGCCCATTTCATAAAAACCAACAGTTAACTGTCCGTTATCTTTACCATATTGAACGGCATTTACAATAAGGTTTACCAATACTTGGCGTATCTGAGATTTATCAGCGTTCACTTGAAAAGCTTCATCGCAACCATCTTTTACCCTTAACGAAATACCTCTGTTTTTTGCACGCATTTCAATTTGATCAAATATTTCGTGTACCATTTCATTGATATCAAACTTTTCTATTTCAGGTTGGTTCTCTCCCGATTCTAGTTTCGATATATTAATCAGGTCTTGCACCAAATCGCCCATTCTATCGGCACTTTTGGCGGCTTTTTCCAAAAATTTAATATTCACTTCGGGGTCGTTTATGGCACCATCTATCAAAGTATGTATATATCCTTGCAAATTAAAGATTGGCGTTTTAAGTTCATGGCTCACATTGCCCAAAAACTCCCGCCTAAATGCCTCTTGATTTCTCAAATCCTCTAGCTCCTTGTTGCTGCGGGTCATCCAGTCCATTACTTCATTGTTTACTTCTCCTATAGGGTCGGCATCCAGGTCAATTCTTTTAAGGATTGGGCTTTCCTTCTTATGGCTTTTCACATCGTGAATAGTTTTATATATCAGTTTTATTTTGCGATATATAAATACTTCCAATGCATAATACACTGCCACAAACGATGAGAGGGCAATAATACCAAACAGGAATACCGCTACATTAAACTTATGCGATATAATAAAAGCCACCGTGCTGCCCACAAATGCCACAATAAATGCGGTG
Source organism: Flavobacteriaceae bacterium (assembly GCA_025363675.1). Taxonomy (GTDB): domain Bacteria; phylum Bacteroidota; class Bacteroidia; order UKL13-3; family UKL13-3; genus CANJUD01. Next base: position 5,911 of record JANYDJ010000113.1, read on the forward strand.
AGCAGGGAAATTATGGTGGGTGTAGGATTGCGGAACATATTCTTAAGTATGCAAATATAATGGTTAAATATATAGTGAAGATGAAGTGCCGAACTCAAAAACTAAGAATTGTATACTAAGGGATCCCCGCTGGGACTCGAACCCAGGATCCCATCAAACAAAAAAGCCTCATCAACTTGACGAGGCTTTTAAAACAGATGCGGAACGGACGGGATTCGAACCCGCGACCTCCGCCGTGACAGGGCGGCATTCTAACCAGCTGAACTACCGATCCGTTTTTCCAAATGGTTATTTGGGGTTGCAAAAGTATGGATATATAGTTTGAATGCAAAATTTGTTTTCAATTTTTTTATAGGCGTTTGGTTTTCAAATAAATATTGCAGCCTAAGGAAAGATTTAACAACTTTGCTTACGACAATGAAAGAAAAGTTGTCAAATCTGAATGAGGTAAATATTGAAAAAAATAGTTTAAATTTGTCCAGAATATATATGAAAAAAGAAAACCATAAGGATATTGATACGGGTGTTAACTCAGCAAATGAACCTGATGCTGATTATGGGAAAGTAATTATAACAACTCTTGAGGCACTTGAAGATGAAACACGTTATCATACAATCAATATGAC
>JANYDJ010000128.1 GCA_025363675.1 Flavobacteriaceae bacterium
ACCATAAATCCAGTAACTTATATATCGTCAACTGCTTTTCAAACGGGTAGTTTATATATAAATAAGGGTGTCAATAATGTACCTATTATAGGTTTGCAAGTGGTAATGTCATCGTCGGGAACATTGGCTGCCATTGATGGAATTGAAATGAATTTGAAGGGAACGAATAACACATCTACCAATATTTCAAAAGCAAAATTATGGTATACCGGCCATAGCAATATATTTGCTGCTACTACCCAATGTGGGACAACTTATAATAATCCTACTTATAATATTTCTTTCAATTCGTCCTTCGGTGTGTTGCCCGATACGAATTATTTTTGGCTAACTTATGATATACCTTCTTCTGCTAATACAGGTGACACTGTTGATGCCCAAGCTGCTATTGTAATAATTGATAGTGTTAATATAACACCCACTGATACAAATCCTGCAGGCTTCAGTATTATTAGAAACTGTAAAGCAGCTTTCAGTACAAGTATTACAGGTTTGCAAGTAGATTTTACAAACTATAGTGTGTCACCTGGAAGCAATCCTAGTTATTCATGGACCTTTGGCGATGGTGGAACAAGTACACAGAAATCACCCAAATATAGCTATGCATTAAATGGTTCCTATAATGCGTGTTTGGTACTTAACGATATTTTGGGTTGTAAAGATTCTATTTGCAAACAGGTGGTAATAAATCCAGGGGTTATTTGTAATGCAAAATATAGTTATATAGTCTCAAACGACACCGTATATTTTACGGGTCCAAAAAGTAATTTGGGCAATGCCTATAAAAATTATTATTGGGATTTTGGCGACACTACAAACTCCACTCAAGCCTCACCTTTCCATATATATAATTCGTCAGCATTGTATAATATTTGCCTCACCGTTACCGACAGCAACTGTTCAAATAAGTACTGCGATACTATTAGAATGACAGCCAGTTCATCCTGTTCTGCATATTATAGTTACACTAAAAATTTAGATTCAGTATACTTTGTAGGTTCAGCAGCCAATACCCATGGAAACGTGACCTACTTATGGGATTTTGGAGACAATTCAGGTTCCACTCAACAGTCGGTTTTGCATATATATAGCAACTCGGGAACTTATTATGTGTGTCTTAAAATTACAGATTCAAATTGTGCCAATACTTATTGCAACAATGTAAGTGTTAATGTTTCAAATAATCGCTATACTTTAGCAGGAAGAGCTATGACGGGCAATGCGTATGCCAACCCTGCCATGGTATGGGCTGTAGTATATGATAGTGCTGCAGGTACGCTTACCGCAGTAGACTCTGTGCCTACCGATACAAATGGTTATTATACATTTAATTTAAACCAAGGATATTATTTAATAAAAGTAGCATTGGATAGTACAAGTAGTAACTACAACAATTATTTACCAACTTATTATAATAATAAATTACATTGGGATACCGCTTATCTGACAAACTTGGATTCTAACAGATACAATATTAATATAACAATGGTGGCGGGCAATAATCCCGGCGGGCCAGGTTTTATAGGAGGTAAAACAGCCCAGGGTGCAAATAAGACGGAGGCTGTGGGCGACCCCATTGTACATGTACAAATAGATTTGCTCGATGAAAATAGAAAGGCAGTAGCATATACTTATAGCGATGCCAATGGGAATTTTCACTTTGCTAATATAGCTTTCGGCAAATATTATTTACATCCCGAAGTAATAGGTAAAAAAACGCAGGAATATGCTATAACACTTAGCCCTTCACAGCCAAGCGTAAGCAATATAAATGTAGAGGTTAATAGATTTTATGTTAGCTGTAATCAAAACACAATTGGTATCAAAAATCTTTCTACCGAAACAGGTATTGAAATATGGCCAAACCCAGCAACAGATAATTTATATATTAAATCAGAAAAAAGCATTTCCCAGATATATATAACAGATATCACAGGCAAACAAATTATATATATATCAAAGCCTGAAAATACTATCGATGTTTCTAGTTTGGATGCTGGATTGTACCTCATCCAAATCCGAACAAAAGAAGGATTGAATATTCCGTATAAATTTGTGAAACAGTAATAAAATCAGCACCAAACATAGGTTGGTCTCGTCTATCAGATAAGGCCAACTGGCCATTTAAGAAAACTTGTAAAATGATAAGAGTCTTGTGCTTATATTTGTAGCAATATAGAAAACGAACATCCTTAAATGATAAAATATATAATACTAGATAAAAAATATAAAAATGAAAAAAGTTTCCTTATTTCTAACAATCGTTGCCCTGTTTGTAATTGCTAGTTACAGCAGCGTAAATGCCCAATGCAAAGCCTTCTACATGATGTACCAAAATGGTAAAACTGTAGCTTTTTACGATTCATCTTTTACCAACTCAGGTGTTACACCTTCCTTTTACTGGAGCTTTGGCGATGGAACCACCACTACCGGTCAGTACGTCACACATTCGTATTCCAATTACGGTACTTATTATATATGCCATGCTATAAATGTGCCCAATGTGTGCACCGATACCATTTGCGATTCTGTTGTAATTGCACCTGCTACTTGTAAAGCCCTGTTCAAAAATTATTCGTCTGGTTTGCAAAGCTATTTCTATAATAACAGCTCTTCTATTTCTGGCAGTCCTACCTACTATTGGAACTTTGGCGATGGAAACAATTCTACCCAAGAGAACCCCACTCACACATATAGTGCTACAGGAACTTATACCGTATGTTTATATGAAAATGATAGTGTCGGAAATTGTTCAGATAGTATATGTAAGCAAGTAGTTATTTCTAACCAGAATAACAATACTTGTAGTGCAAGATATAAATTCAATTTGCAAAATAGTATATATTATTTCAATGGTCCTTATAATGCCAATGGAAATTCATACGCCACCTATTCTTGGGATTTCGGAGATGGTACTTATTCCACATTGCAATCGCCAACGCACCAGTATAATTTTATGGGTAATGCTTACGTTTGCCTTACCGTTACCGATAGTGGTTGTACTGATACCCATTGCGATTCATTATCATCGAACCCCAATGGCGGCGGCAATTGCAGTGTGTACTTTACCGATTCCACTTATAGTGATACCACTGCATTTAGTGCCTATACAAAAGGTACAAATGGTACAGTAACCTATTCTTGGGATTTTGGAGATGGCACAAATTCAACGCAGCAAAATCCGCTGCATATATATCCCAAAGCAGGATATTATTATGCATGTTTAACTATTTCAGATTCTAGCTGTACCAGTTCGTATTGCAATTATATAAACAAGCAAGGTGGTAATGGCAATGGACGCTATACCGTGATGGGGCAGATTTCTGCAGCCAATACTTTTGCATATCCTGCCATGGTTTGGGCTATTAATTATGATTCTGCTGCGGGCACGCTAACGGGTGTCGATTCTACCATGACAGATAGTATGGGTTTTTATTATTTTGCACTGAGCAAAGGTTTTTATTTAATTAAAGCAGCTTTAGATGGCAGCAATGGAAGCCTCAGTAATTATATGCCCACCTATTATATAAACAAACTTACTTGGGACAGTGCTACCCAACTGCAAGTGGATACCGATTATTATAATATTAATATCGATTTGATTGCTGGAAATAATGCCGGTGGCCCAGGTTTTATCGCTGGCAAAACCAGTCAAGGTGCCAATAAAACCAATGCAGCGGGCGATCCCGTTAATCAGGTACAAATTAATTTGATGGATGCCAACAAAAAAGCAGTTGCCAGCACCTATAGTGATATGAAAGGTGATTTTAAATTCTCCAATATAGCGTACGGCACATATTATATACATCCCGAAATTCCCGGCAAAAAATCGTATGATATGATGGTAACAATTAACGCTTCAACACCATCCGTAAATACCATATTTGTGGAAGTGAACAAGAAATATGTTACTGCGTCATTAACAGGGATTAATACTATTGCCGTACAGAGCGTAGTCGAAATATGGCCCAATCCTGCAACAGAAAATATATATATCAAATCTGCAAACACCATTTCCAATATATATATAACAGACATAACAGGAAAACGCGTAATGGATATCAACAAATATGAGAATATGATAAATGTTTCGCAACTCGATGCGGGAATATATATTATGCAGATAAAAACCAAGGAAGGAATGTTGGTTCCTTATAAGTTTGTGAAACAGTAGTAGCCCGTTTAGGTTGGTGGGGACGCTAACCAGAGGCAAGGACAAGTTTGTTGGATGATTCTCGGATTGTTTCACTGTCTAGGACATGTGAATCGCTATCCAATAAAGGACGAATTGCTTCAGCCTTGGATGAAGCCCAATAAAGAATTTTTATTCAAAAAAGATTTTTTTGTTAAGATTTTTACTATATTTGTCCTGCCTTTAGAACAAATTACTAGGGGTAAATTTTTATGATAAAAAACAATACAAAACATGCCGTGGGGCTTGGTAAAGCTGCCACCGCCAACAATTCAACACACACACACACACACTTAAAATTGCGACATTTAAACGATGGCGATGGGTGTTTGTATTGTGTTTCTTGTTAAGTACTTCATCTGTTTTATTCGCACAAAGTAATCAAAAACCCAATAGAATGACTATTACACCTTGTGATGGGACAAATGGCACACCGCCAGGAATCACAACTGAAATCAAGTTTCCACAACAAGGTACTAATGGTAAGTTCGATTATTCAAATATCACCATTCCTGTTTGCTGCCCCACCCCTACTACATGTCCCAAGAAAAAGGTACAAGTATGCTATTATGGCCTAGAAGCTAATAGCCAATATAAATTTGATGTGCTCAACATTCAAAATGTAAACTATAGTGTATACGATGATTGGCTTGAAAGTGACTTGTCTTTAAAAAGGGCATATCTCGCTAACCATCTAATATTACCTTACACCCCTCAAAGTATTACCTCCGATGCAAATGGTAATGTTTGTATTGA
>JANYDJ010000146.1 GCA_025363675.1 Flavobacteriaceae bacterium
CGCCTTCGCAAGACTCTGTCTTGTGAATCAGATAGTGCAAGTTTTTTAACTTGCGTGAACTAGCCATATATAGTCTCGTCAGTCAAGAGACTGACTGTATGGTACTCACAAGTTACGCTTCGCTAAACTTGCGAAGGCGAACATTTATACCAATGGATTGGGGCGGCAGGGATAACAAAAGAGATAACTTTCCACTGTTTTCGCCATACTTTTGCTACTTTACAATTAAGCAAGGGTACTGATATTTATACCGTTAGCAAAATGTTAGGACACCGTGAAGTTAAGACCACTCAAATTTATACAAAGATTATTGACCAAACTAAAAGAACAGCCGCAAACCAAATTAAATTAGATTTATAATATTCTCTATGAGTATACACGCTATAAAACAATACCAATCCGAAGTTGAAAAAATTATACACTTTGGGGGGACTAAAAAAGAAACTGCTATAAGAAACGCCTTTTATAATCTACTCAATGATTATGCAAAAGGCAAAGGCTTAATGTTAGTTCCCGAAGTAACCATTAAAGCCCCAAGCGGTAAAAACGTGACACCCGATGGAACATTGAAAGACAGTTTAAGACAGGACTGGGGATATTGGGAAAGCAAAGACGAAGCTGATATAATAGACGATGAAATAAATAAGAAGTTTGCAAAAGGATACCCTAAAGATAATATACTTTTTGAGGACAGTATAACAGCCGTATTGATACAAAACGGAATTGAAGCCATGAGAGTATCAGTTAGCAATGCAGAAGCCTTAGACCGATTAATTTTAGCCTTCATTAATTTTGAACGACCCGAAGTAACAAATTTCCGCAAAGCAATTGAGTTGTTTAAACAGGATATTCCAAAGGTTACGGAGACCATAAGGGGAATATTAGAAGCACAAGAAAAAACAAACCCCAAGTTTGTAAAGGAAAGGGATAAATTTTTAAAGTTGTGCCACGATAGTATTAACCCCGATGTTACCAAAGCCGATGTTAGGGAAATGATAATTCAGCATATACTAACTGAGGATATATTCAACACCATATTTGACGAAACTCAATTTCATAGAGAAAACAATATAGCCCACCAGTTAGAAGGTGTAATCAATACCTTTTTTACAGGCAATACAAAAAAAATTACCCTCTCTACTTTACAACACTATTCTAAAGCTATAAATGCAGCAGCAGCAGGGATAGCAGACCACCACGAAAAACAGAAGTTTTTAAAGGTGGTATATGAAACCTTTTATAAAAGTTATAACCCAAAAGCAGCCGACCGATTAGGCGTGGTGTATACTCCCAATGAAATTGTAAAGTTTATGATAGAAAGTACTGACTATTTATTGAATAAACACTTTGGTAAGTTTTTAGAAGATAAAGGGGTTGATATATTAGACCCAGCTACTGGTACAGGTACTTTTATTTGTGATATTATAGACTATATAAGAAAAGAGAAATTGGAATATAAATACAAAAACGAATTACACGCTAATGAAGTTGCCATCCTCCCCTATTATATAAGCAACCTCAATATAGAGTTTACTTATACTCAAAAAATGAAGGCTTATAGCGAGTTTGAAAACCTTTGTTTTGTTGACACTTTAGACAATTTGGGCTTTGGATACAAAGACAAGCAAATAGGTATGTTTGCACCATTTACAGAGGAGAATAGTAAACGTATAAAAAAACAAAACGATAAAAAGATAGCCGTTGTTATTGGCAATCCCCCTTATAATGCTGCTCAACAAAATTATAATGATAATAATGCTAATCGTTATTATAAAGAGATTGACAAACGGATTAAAGATACTTTTATTAAATATGGTCAAGCTCAAAATCAAATAGCTGTCTATGATATGTATGTTCGGTTTCTCAGATGGGCTATGGATAGAATTGATGAGAATGGAGTAATTGCTTTTGTTTCTAATAATTCATTTGTTGACAGTACAACTTTAGATGGACTAAGGAAAGTAATCGGTGACGACTTTAATCATTGCTATATAATAAATTTAAAGGGTAATGCACGAACAAGCGGTGAAAGGCGTAGGCAAGAAGGTGGAAATGTGTTTCATGACCAAATTAGAGTTGGAATTGCTATTTATTTTTTTGTGAGAAAGAAAGGGGAGACAGGATTTAATGTTTATTATGATGAAGTTAAAGATTATGCAAAGGCTGACCAAAAATTAACCTTCATAACTGAAAGAAAGCTAAAAGATATTCCATTTGAAAATATACGTCCTGATAAAAATAATAATTGGATAAACCAAACTGATAATGATTTTGAAACCCTAATTCCATTAATTAATAAAGATGTAAAAGCTGGCAAAAGCAAGGAAGCTTTGTTTAAATACTTTTCAAGAGGTTTAGAAACAAATAGACAGGACTGGGTTTATGATTATAATACTACGACACTAAGCAATAAGGTAAAGCTACTTACGACTATATATGAGAATCAAAGAAAAAAGCAATCAACTAATCTCGATTTAGGAATTAAATGGTCAAGAGATTTAAAACAATATCTTGATAGAGATATTCCTATTAGTTTTTCTAATAGCGAAATTAAATTTGGTTTGATAAAACCTTTCATAAAACAATTTGTATATCTAAACAAATATTTAAATGGTTACATATATGAATGGGACACATTTGAAAAAAGCAAGAATAATAAACTTATTTCTTTTGCATCAACAGGGAATTTGCCTTTTCATCTAATAGCTTCTAAATACATAGTTGATTTACATTTTACTGGGGATAGCCAATGTATTCCCTTTTATAACAATTCGAATGAAAGCAATTCAGAAAATGTTACTGATTGGGGGGTAAACCAATTTATAAAACAATATGGTAAAAAAGGTATTACAAAAGAAACAATATTTAGTTATGTATATGCTGTTTTACATAACCCTGCTTACAGAAAGAAATATGAATTGAACTTAAAAAGAGAGTTACCACGAATACCTTTCTATACTGATTTTAAAAAGTGGAGTGATTGGGGCAAAACCTTAATGGATTTGCATATAGATTACGAAACTGTAAAACTATTCGGCTTAAAAAATATAACAGATAAAACAATTACAAACCCCAAGTGTAAACTAAAAGCCGATAAAGAAAACGGAACTATTATATTAGACGAAGCAACTACATTAATAGGGATACCCAAAGAAGCGTGGGAATATAAATTAGGCAATCGTAGTGCTTTGGAGTGGGTATTAGACCAGCACAAAGAAAAGAAACCCTCCGACCCCACCATTGCAGAAAAATTCAATACCTATAAGTTTTCCGATTACAAAGACCAGGTTATTGACCTACTGAAAAGGGTTTGTACTGTAAGCGTTGAGACGATGAAGATTATAAAAGAAATGGAGAAAGAGAGCAAATGAATAAGCCTGTAAAAAAGAATGTATTAGTACAAGACCCTGAACTTGCCAATAGTTTAGCACAATCACTTAGTAAAATTATTGGAGCAGAGGTAGTAAGCAAAACAGACTATGATAATGTTGAAATAGAACGACAAAAACTACAAAAAAACTGAATAGTAGAATGAGGTATTTTTTCATAAAGCAAAAATAGTTACAACAAATGTAATCAGAATTATATGATTCCAATTTTTATTTATATTAATTTGAGGTGGGCAAAGGTGGTGTAGTTGCGTGAAAATATTACATAAAACAAAAGCCCCAAGCAAATGCAAGGGGCTAATTTAAAAAAACTTCATTTTGAGTTGTCATTTTATATTTTTAATATCAATATTGGGAGGAATGCCTTGGGGAAATCGGGCAAACATCTTGAAATACTCATAATAAAAAATATCGCCTTTATACTGGAAACTATTTTCGCTGCTAACAGATACAGCTATAGGTACAACTAAATTAGCAGGAAGTGTTAATACTGCATAATAACCATGACCTATTACCGCCAAAAGAAATACAGGAATCGTCCACCCATAAAACCTAGGGCTTGCGTAGCGAATTTTGAAACTCTTAATATTATCTATCGGCATTTTATAGCACCTCATAGAATCTAAGTTCGTAGGATTGGTATCGGTGGTTAATATATACATGCCACTGCTATCTATGGCTATTAGTTCCCCTTTCATTTTTGAATTAGTTCTATCTACCATTTTGATATAAGAACCGTGGTTATTTATATCAATATCTTTTGAAGATGGCAAATACGCTGGCACTTGACAACTATTTAGAGCCATTGCCACAAACAATGCTATTATACTAATTTTAATGTTCATAATATGAAAATGCTTTAGTGTTTATCTTCGAATCCCAAAAGTCTTGCTCCATTGATGTTTCATAACGTTTATACTTTTGGGCCTCTACCTTTAAATATGTTTTGGGGTGACTAACAAGTTGATTCAATTTAAATAAGTTCTTATCGCTTACCCAATGTGCTCGCATCCATTCCAGGTAATAACCTTTTGAGTATAAGAACAACTCGTAATCGGTATTAGAATCGGGGAGTTTAAAATTAAACTTATACTCACTTCCAGGCATCGATATTAAATATTTGTTTGTATCATTTATCTGCGATAAAGCATCCCTATCATACTTCCCTTTATTTAATACACTGCATGGAGAAATTTCAATTGGTTTAACTTGTTGTTTGATATTAGTAAGAGCCACATAATCTAATCGCCATAACCCCCTATTTAAAACAATCTTGATTTTTACCGGCCCCAAAGCTTCTATATTTTTTAATGCGATGATTTGTTTGTTCACGGAAATTGGCCCTGTTTCATACAATCCATCTTGCAGTTCCCAAACAGATTTTGTATTGTTCCATAAGTAAATATCAATATCGCCCAATAAGCCTTGTATACCATTTTTTAGGGTGTATCTAGTTTGTTCATCATTTTCTATTTTTGCAAAAGCATCCCCCACTTCATCACCCATATATGCTATTGCATTATATATAAAATAAGTGGTCATTAGAGTCTGTCTAAAATCTACTACTAAGCCCAGATTGTTTGTGTTAGAGATACTGTCAAAATATAAAATTATTTCTTCCTTGCTTCGTAAATTATTACCATCCGACAAAGAAAAGCGTTCTATTTTATCCTCTCTGTTTAGTAATGAAGTTATATTTCCTTCACTTGCCTTGGATTGAGTTATATTATATATATTTTCGCAAGCATAAAACTTCTTATCGGGCGATTGATAAACCCTTTCACCATCATTTCTAGGATAGGCTAGCAATTTCACATCATTTACACAATGTGTTTCCAATGCTTCATTTTTCATTGTTATAGAAAAGCTGTCTTTGTGAATCTCTGTATTATTCAACGCATCAATATCATAATATTCTAATGAAGGAGAAATAGCGTTAGAAAAACCTTCAGCATCGGCATAATGAAAATTATCATTCTCATTCATATAAAATGTGGGGCATGAACCGAAACAAGCTTTAGGATAGGTAAAACAATAAAAACCAACCAATGCATCAACTGCTGTTAATATTGACAAACTGGCCATTCTGGCTCCTTCGGGTTTTGTTATTTTCTTGTTGGTTTCAAATATTGATACACTATCTATAGGTACAGATATAGCACCTTCATATATTTTTTTTCTATTAAAATTATATTGGGTTCCTGTGCCATTCACAACATTAAGCACTGTATCAACTTGCCATGTATCTGTTAAAATACATATATTCCCATTTTTTAAATGGGCTTTCAAAAATGGTTTTGTTGTTAGATTTTTTGTTTGATGTATTAAATGATTTGTGTCCTTATAATTAGATCGAAAAAATTGTTGGTGACACGATTGGGTGGTAATTACCACTACAGCGATTAGAGAAAGATAATAGATAGTTTTTTTCATAATTGTTGAATTTAGAGAATTTTAATTAGGCACTTGTTTGTTCGCCATGGGTATTTAAATTGGGTGTGATAAAAACTTGTAAGGTATATATTATTTGCTTGAACCTGTTTTGGAATTGAAACCAAAGGTAATACCTATTCTATAATCTTTTTTAGAAATGGCCGCATAAAAATTAAGTGGTATATTCATGGTACCTGAGCGGATTGATTTACCACCAGCAAAAACAAATGAATATTGCAAGGCTGGGTCGCCACGTTTATCGAGAGCGTAAACCATTTG
>JANYDJ010000184.1 GCA_025363675.1 Flavobacteriaceae bacterium
TCATAATAACCTTGTCCAAAATAGTCCTTCACATACAATAAATATTGCTCTTTTGTATAATAGTTTTTTGCGTTCTGGGTGTAGAGGAAAATACTGGCGTACACTCATGGATGTGCATATATATATAATTTGGTTCACGGTTTACTTTTTTTTATCGCCGTTCAGGAGAACGGCCTTTATATATAGTCACCGTTCTTGGAGAACGGCGACAACGTGGATATATACTGCGATTGCAAATCGCAAAACCTTTAAAACGCCAATTACAAATTGGCGTTGGTTGGACAAGAACGTTGCCTAAATGGTTACCCTTTACATATAAAAAATCGCGGCAGCGGTTTTTTTGGGTACAAGTATCTCGTGTGACACCTAAACTTTGACCATATGTAATCCTTGGACCGTTCACTTTTTCAAAGTCAAAAGTAATGGAATTTTTTTAAGCTTAAATGAAAAGTTGTGATTTTTTACTACATTTGTACTTAATTAAACTTTACCAAACGAGTATCTGATGCGGACAATAACTATAGATATCATTAACAGCAAAGCCATAAGGCTGTTGCAGGATTTGGAATTCCTCGATCTTATAAGGCTGCGTAAAGAGAAAAAGCAGTCAGATGCCCCTGCTACAAGCTGGGCGGTCAAATACAAAGGAAAAATGACAATGCAGTCAAAAACAGACATTGGCACCCAGTTAGACCAGTTGCGTAACGAATGGGAATAAAATACCTCTGGGATACCAATACTGTAATTTATTATTTGCAGAAACAGTTCTCGCCGCAGGCTGAGAAATTTATAGACGAGCTCTTGGAGAAAGAAAAGCCCTTGATTTCTGCTATTACCGAGATTGAACTACTCTGCTGGAACAGTGCCGCTGAAAAAGATATGGAACTAATCCACGGCTTTATAAATGACATTGAAGTGATAGAGCTGGAACAGCCGATTAAAATAAAAACAGTGGAGATACGAAAAAAGTACAAGGTCAAACTTCCTGATGCAATAATCGCTGCCACAGCCCTTGTTTATAACCTTACCCTCATTACCCGTAACATATCAGACTTTAAAAAGATAGAAGGACTGGAAGCAATAGATCCCTATAATTTATAAGTGGCCCAAATGCACTACATAGAATTCATCAGCACGCTCCCCTATCAAAAGGATACAAGTCTTCAAACCTTAATAGAAATGGTGAAGAGCGACCCTGCTTTTCCTTCTGACACAAGCGATCCGCAACAACTGGCAAAGTATATGTATCTTAAGCTCGACCACAAAATGACTTCCGCTTTCCAAAAGACCTTGATTATATACGCACAGAACCCCGAGAACAGGCTCCCTGATTCCCTAAGGGCAAGTTACCCCTTAATGCTTGATTCCCTTAACATTATTATTGATATGCAGAATAATGATAACAACTATCCCTGGAGGTAACTACTGTTCTGAATGTCTTCAGCATCTTGTCGTTCTGTGACAGTGCCTGTGCAAAATAACATAGATCATATCAAACAGAAAAGCATCACCCAAACGGGTGATGTTTTCCCAGTTCCTCTTTCAAGGAATCCAGGTCCTGTACCTCATACTTCTCGGTTGAGGATATATATTTGTGACGGTGCACAACCAATAGAATGGACTTAGACAGTGCAGTGCAATTTGGTACACAACCCACGTTTATGGCTGTGGCAAAGCCACAGGTGATATTTGGTAAACGACCGAACAACCTTACCTATACTTATACCTACTGTGTATCCTCCAAAAAATTTCAGACCTATCCATATAATCAAGGTCAAAATTATTGTAGTAGGTATAACGATTATTCTGATAGCTAAAGATAATAGTATTGTTTTTATTTAAAATAGTTACAGTAAAAACCCTAAATTTTGAATACTGCGGTTGGTCTAAACTACTGTCAACACCAAAATATTCCTTGGGCAGAGCCTCATTGTAATTATAAAAATAAACTACGTACTCTTCTGGTAAGGTGTCCCTGTTTGTAAGGGCGGTTTCATACAAAAGGTGGTAAACAGAATCACAAGGAGCAAAGTTGTAGACATAAAAATAGTCAATGCTATTGTAACCAGGTGATATTGGCTCAATCCCCATCTTTATCAAAGTATCATCTCTTAGTGAACGAACTTTTTCAGTTTTCAACTTTGAAATAACATCTTTATCACAACTCTGGGAGTTACACGAACTCAGAGTCGTTGAACATATTACAATCAAAACTATTATAGATTTCATATAATTAAAAACCTATGTTTTCAAATCCAGGAGTACAAATGGTTTTCTTCTGGGTAAAATAAACCTTGAACGGTTTGTACCCATATTTCTTTTGTAGAAGCCACATAGCACACATCTCTTTCCGGCCACTTAACGCATATAGGTTTGGTTCAGCCCAGTCTTTTTCAGATACAGAAAACCAAGAGATTACGGTTAAAGTCATATCAGCTTTGAATGAATAACCTCCCCAAAAGCTGGGGCCATATATGGTCATTTGATGGCATGATATGGACGAACCATGGGTTCCTCCCATAACCATAGCCCATGTTAACATACAGTTTGAACCGACTTGAACAGTTTCACACCCTGGAGCAAATAGATATTCAGTAAGTGAAATTTTATCAGGATCTTGTTGTTCTTGAACCTTATCTTCCAACCCATCCTTGACTTTACCCCATAATATTTACACCTGAGGAGGCGTACACGCGACCATATTGTAGCTAAAAGCACCTCCCGAATTTTGTTTGAAATGGTTTAATAGTTGATCATATAAATCTTTCGGGCATTTTTGTTCAAAAGGTTTGAAAAGTATCTCTATCAATTCAGTTTCAGTCTTTGATAGGAGATCCTTTCCATCCCCATTTAAGTAATCCTTTCCTTTCTGTCTTTTAAGGATTTTTGTTGGGTCAGCATCCTTACTACTTTCTCTTCATTGCTCTCTGGAGTGTTCTCTGTTTTACCCATTACTTTTGGAGTGTCATATTTTCTTGTTATCTTGGCAATTAGGTTACGGTATCGAGCTTTTAATCTTTGTCCAAAGGTGGATTCTTGACACCTATTTCCACCTCCTTCTGTGGCATCTAGTCCGCTTGGATCAACATATACAATTGGATTATTTGCAAAGCCCGCATAAGGACTTTCCCAAGGTTTTACAATTGGATCTTTGCTGAGCCAACGACCTCCTAGTCGGGTGTCTAATTCTCTAAATTCAGTTGTATATGCTCCCGTCACATCAGTTTCTATTTCCATACCATTAAAACCATGCTTGTATTTGCTACTTACAGCAGGTTCGCTCCAACTCCTCCCTGTCAGCGGTGCCCCAAACGGGTGATAGTCTGTTGCCTGAACAAGAGTTGCCTCGTTCCTGACGAAAACCGATGTGCTGCAAACCGTCTTCCACTGGTCGGAAATAACCGCTAAAACGTTGCCCAGATGGTTAGAAAGCTCGTAGCGTTTAATACTTCTTACAAGTGTTTTATAATGAATATTTATATCATAAAGGGTATCAGTTATACTATCCTTATTTATATAGGAACCTGTTAAATGACTATATATACCAACAAAATTCTGTTTTCTTATCATAAGGTCTGCCTGTATTGAACCAAGCCGTGAACTTCCGTACAAACCTACATAAAAATATTGGTTTTTTTATGTAGGTTCACGAAGGCCTTTGAAAAAACAATTATTTCTGAGTAAATATAATTCATCCAATTTAAAATTCTCTACAAAATTTTCCGTATCACTTGTATAATAGTCAATCAAACTATCATAATATCCCTGCCCAAAATAATCTTTTACATATAATAAATATTGCTCTTTGCTATAATAGTTTTTTGCGTCCTGGGTGTACCCCGCATATAAGGGGAAATATTTCAGTGCCGCCCAGTAGTCATTAGGCCCGCCGGCCACGGTGTCCATCCAGTTTATCCAGTAATAATTATAGCTATTGCTGGGATAAAGTGCCCATGTTCTTTGGCACAAAGTGTACCTGCTGTAATTGTTTAGGGCATTGTATAATACCGTGTCGTGGTAATAAGTATCTAATGAAGGGGCTAAGCTGGAGAGACCTGTGGTTACTGAATCGAAATCGGCATCGC
>JANYDJ010000131.1 GCA_025363675.1 Flavobacteriaceae bacterium
AAAGATGAATTGCTGACTATTGGCAACTCAATTGAATTTGTATTTTCTCATAGTGCTTTAGGTGTTGGTTGGGACAACCCCAACGTTTTCAACATTGCAACACTCAACACAGCCTACTCCGAAATTCGCAAACGACAAGAAATCGGTAGAGGTTTACGAATTTGTGTAAACCAAAAAGGACAAAGGGTTTATGATGCTTTAAATGCAGAAGATGCAGACAGAGTAAATCAATTGACAGTAATTCCAAACGAAACTTATGAAACCTTTGTAACGCAATACCAAAAGGAAATTAAAGATGTTTACGGAACAACTTCGGCAGGTGCAGGTATGTCGCATACACACAAAGGCAAACCACAAAACGAAGTAAGTTTCAAACGCAATACAAATACTTCTATAGATGAAGCATTTAAACGCTTCTGGAAATCATTAGCAAAAAAGACAGATTATGTAATTGCTTTTGATGAAGACAATCTAATTGCTAAAGCCACCGAACAAATAAACCTGATAACTATTTCAGATTATGTTGCAGAAGTGAGTAGTAGAAACATTGGAACTATTACGGAAGAAGGAATTGAAGATAGTTTTGGCGGAACGGAAACTTACAAACTGAAAGCAAAATTTACACCTTTGGATTTGGTGGAAGAACTAAGCGAAAACACAGGCTTGAGTTATACAACGCTTTTTAAAATTGTAAACAACATTACCAATTTAGACCACATCATTAAAAATCCACCGCAATACATTCATACGGCTGCTGGAATTATTCGCAACATAGAATTGGACGAAATGCTTCGGGGTTTAGATTATCATTTAACAGGCGAAGATTTCCCTTTTAGCTTTAACGACTTCGTTAGAAATGTTTCCAAATCAGATTATGTGGAAACGCCAAACAGAGGCGTGTTTGACAAAATGCTTATTGACAGTAATGTGGAATATGATTTTGCAAAAGCATCTGACAATCAACCCGACATTGTGTGTTTTATTAAGTTGCCAAGTTGGTATAAAATCAGAACTCCTATAGGCGAATACGAACCCGATTTTGGTTTAGTAATGAAACGCAAAAGTTTGAAAACAGGCGATGAAACCGAATATTACTTTGTAATTGAAACCAAAGGAACAAACGACATCAACGATAAAAAAGCATTGACCGAAAGCGAAGTGTATAAAATAAAATGTGCAATGAAACACTTTGAAACTTTGGGTGTGGAAGTGCATTATAAAGCTCCTGTAAAAGAGTATCACTACTTTAAAAAATTGTCTGAATCAGAATTTTCGAAATTATAGAATTAACAGAATGATTAGATTAACTGAATGATGGAACGAGACGAGTTGACATATAAAATTATCGGTTGTGCAATGAAAGTTCATAACACACTCGGCAATGGTTTTCAAGAAGTTATTTACCAAAGATGTTTAGCAATAGAACTTCTAAAAACTGAATTAAGTTTTGCCCGAGAAGTTGAACAAAAGGTCTATTATGAGGGTGCTGAAGTAGGAACAAGAAGAGCAGATTTTATTGTTGAAAATTGTCTTGTTATTGAACTTAAAGCCTTAATCAACCTTGAAGATGTACACTTAGCACAAGCAAAAAATTATCTAACAGCATATAATTTTGAAAAAGGACTATTAATAAATTTTGGTGCCACAAGCCTACAATACAAATTAGTTTTTAATACAAACAAAAATTACAAGAAATAATATGAAAACAAAGAATAATAATTCTGAAAATTCTGATTCAGACAATGTATGGATGCCATTGAGCAACGACTGGAACAAGGAAAGATTAACACAACTAAAAAATCTTTTCCCTGACTTGTTTACCAATGATGGTAAACTGAATATTGATGAACTTAAAAAGGTGGTTGACCCTAAAAGCGTTTCTGAAACTGAAAGATTTGAATTTCGTTGGTTTGGAAAAAGTGAAGCTAAGAGAAATGCCTTTACACCAAGCAATGCCACGTTAATTTTTGATGAACAAAGAAGTGTAAACCCTACAGAAAGCGAAAACATAATTATTGAAGGAGAAAATTTAGAAGTGCTAAAACTGTTAAGCACAGGCTACAGAGAAAAAGTAAAGTGCATTTATATTGACCCACCCTACAACACAGGAAAAGATTTTGTGTATAGCGACAATTATACTGAGGATAAGAAACCTTACTGGGAGCAAACAGGTGTAACTGAGAACGGATTAAAAATTGATACCAACAATGATACAGAAGGTCGTTATCACAGCAATTGGCTCAATATGATGTTTAGCCGACTGCTTATTGCAAGAGCTTTACTAAAACCCGATGGAGTAATTTTTATTTCCATTGATGATAACGAAGTGCACAATTTAAGAAAATTGTGTGATGAAGTTTTTGGAAGTGAATGTTTTATTGCAGACGTTGTTGTTGTAAATAATTTTAAAGGCAGAAATGATAAGAAATACATTGCAACTGCACATGAAAGACTTTTAATGTATGTTAAGTCTGATGAATTTGAAGAAAGTGGGTTGGAGTTGCCTCAAGAGCGTTTGAAAGAATTTGATAAAGAAGACAGCATAGGAAAATATAGAAACCTTGGTTTAAGAAAAAGAGGTGGTGCTGATACAAGAATTCTGCGACCTAAAATGTATTTTCCAATTTATATTAACCCTAAAACCAATGAAGTTGCACTTGAAACGGATAAAGATTTTTCAATTGAGATTTTTCCCAAAAAATCAGATGGAACGGAAGGATGTTGGAGATGGGGTTTTAATACAGTTTTACAGAGATTGGAATTTTTGGAGGGATTAACAGTTAACAACGAGGTTGGATATGATATTTTTGAAAAGGACTATCTTGAAACCAATGGAGAAATAAGAAGAATTAAACCAAAATCAGTAATGATAGGTTCAAATTATTCTACCGATGGTGCAACCAAATCCTTTAGAGCATTATTTGATGCTCCTGTTTTTAATAATCCAAAGTCTGTTCATTACTTAAAAGATTTAATGTCATACTGCACAAATTCTGATACAAATGATTTAGTCTTGGATTTTTTCGGTGGTTCTGGTTCAACTGGTCAGGCTGTGTCAGAATTGAATCAAGATGATGAAGGAAACCGTAAATTTATTTTAGTGCAAATCCCTGAAGCGACAACAGAAAATAGCGAAGCCTACAAATCAGGTTACAAAAAAATTAGCGACATAACAATTGAACGTAACAAACGAGTAGTTGAAAAAATAAAGTCTGAATCAGAATTAACAAGATTAAAGAATTTACAGAATAATCCATTATTTAATAATTCTGAAAATCAAGCAAATTCTGTAAATTTTGATTCAGACAAAGGTTTAGGTTTTAAGGTTTTCAAATTGGTAAAATCAAACTTCCCAAGAGTTGAGTGGGCTCCCGATGTGGACAAGACGGACGAAGAAAATATTGCTTTGCTGAAAAAATACATTGCCGACAAAGAAGCACAATTGGTAACAGCATTTAACCGTGACGAACTATTGACAGAGATTTTATTAAAAAATGGTTTTCAACTAAACTACAAAGCAGATAAGCAAGACCAGTTTAAGAAAAACGAAATTCTATTAGCGACAGACGGAATAAAGGAAACATTGATTTGCTTAGACGTTGCTATTGATGCCGACACAGTAGAGCATTTTAAAAAACACACCGACAAAAAATTCATTTGCCTTGAACGAGCATTAGACACGACAAAGAAGTATAACTTAAAACATTATTTGGGCGACTTATTCAACGCATTTTAACCAACGCGTTTGGTGGCACATCTTGCAAGTCGCACAAATCAACGCAGATTCCAAAACTTGCAAGAGAGTATTTTTTCTCCAACGCTTCTGTGGTGCAAACTTGAAACTGATGTGCTTCGGACAGACAAAAGGGCATCCGCTAACATATAAGGATTAAACGCAGCTTTTAAAAAAAAAGGTGCGATTTAATCCTGTGTTGACTGACCCTTTGGGAGCCAATCGTAGTGAAATTTTGTATACTATGGAGATTTAAAATTGCAACTAGCTTTTTGGAGGAGGTAACTATAACTTACAATTATATATTTCTTGGGTGAGATATATTATTGAAGGCGAGTTTTTATAGTTGTACATACATTTGTTGGTTGGGATCGTATATATTTATTTTTTGAATTGTTGCATATGTTTAGCTGTTAATTAAAATTTGTATTTCAAAATTAACATCCTAATTTGCACCCGTATGGGGCTACCAAAGGTTCAGTTCAACAAGGCTTTGCGGTTATTTTAAAAGAACAGACAAGCAATCATAATTTGACTTCATTTTGACTAAATATTTCTTCATAATTTTTATCCTTTTTTCCTCATTTGACAGTTTTGCTCAAAAGGACACCTTGGCCCATAGACATTTTGGGGCAATGCAATTTGGCGGACAGACAATGGTGTCATTCCAGTATGAATATTCCATTATCTCGAAAACATATTTTGTATTAAACACTAATGTTGGGCTTGGGCTTAATGAAAATGCGGATGATACAGACCCAAGTGACAGAGCGATTTATGGAATTCATACTGGACTTATTTGTCTTTTAGGAAGTAAATATATTTCATTAGAACTTGGCGTTAACCCAACTACTTATTTTTACAAATCAACGACCTTTGTAAATTTAAATGGTTGGACAGGAATCAGACTTAGTCCTAAAAAAATGGAAAGCTTTTATATGGCGTTTGGCTATACTCCAAGACTTTATTACACATACAGTGACCCGAATAATCATTTTTTTAATGCCGTAATCGGAGCCAAATTTGGAATTAATTTTTAAAAGAAATGAATATAATCCAGCAAGACGAAAGAAAAACAACCGCTAACATATAAGGATTAAACGTTGCTCCACCTTAAAGCGGAGTTGCGATTTAATCCTGTATTAGCCATCATTGGCGAATCACCCACCACTTCTCCTAAAAATAAAAAAGCCGAACAATTTACATTGCCCGGCTTTCGTTAAATTATTATATATATTTTAATACCTATACGTATCTTTTTTATAAGGTCCGTTAACAGGAACACCTATATAATCGGCTTGGTTTTGATCAAGGGTTTCTAACTCGGCACCAACATGGGCAAGGTGCAAGGCAGCAACTTTTTCGTCAAGTATTTTGGGCAATACATATACTTCATTTTTGTAATTTTGGCTGTTGGTCCACAACTCAATTTGAGCAAGTGTTTGGTTGCTGAATGAGTTACTCATTACAAATGATGGATGACCCATAGCACAACCCAAATTTACCAAACGTCCTTCAGCAAGTAAAATAATTTCTTTGCCGTTTACTGTATATACATCAACTTGAGGTTTCAAAGTGTCTTTTTTGTGGTTAGCATTTAACCAAGCAACATCAATTTCATTATCAAAATGACCAATGTTACACACGATTGATTTATCACGCATAGCTTCGAAATGTTTGCCATTGATAATATTTACATTACCAGTAGCAGTAACAAAAATACTTGCATGGTTCACAGCTTTGCTCATAGGCATTACTTGGAAACCATCCATAGAAGCTTGAAGTGCACAGATAGGGTCAATTTCGGTAACAATTACACGGCAACCAGCACCACGTAACGATTCAGCAGAACCTTTACCTACATCGCCATAACCAGCAACTACAGCTACTTTACCGGCAAGCATAATATCGGTAGCACGACGGATAGCGTCAACCAACGATTCTTTGCAACCATATTTGTTATCGAATTTCGATTTGGTAACTGAGTCGTTCACATTGATAGCAGGCATAGGCAAAGTGCCTTTAGCAACACGCTCGTATAAACGATGAACACCAGTAGTGGTTTCTTCTGAAAGGCCTTTAATGTTTGCAACTAGCTCAGGGAATCTGTCCAATACCATATTGGTAAGGTCACCACCATCGTCCAAAATCATGTTCAAATGTTGGCCATCGCCAAATGCATTTAAAGTTTGCTCAATACACCAGTCAAATTCTTCTTCGTTCTGCCCTTTCCAAGCAAATACAGGAATACCTGCAGCAGCAATAGCAGCAGCAGCATGATCTTGGGTTGAGAAAATATTGCATGAAGACCAAGTTACTTCTGCACCTAGTGCTTTCAAGGTTTCAATAAGTACGGCAGTTTGAATGGTCATGTGCAAGCAGCCTGCAATACGGGCACCTTTCAAAGGTTGCGAAGGTCCGTATTCTTTGCGGATTGACATAAGACCTGGCATTTCTGCTTCGGCCAATCTAATTTCTTTGCGACCCCATTCGGCCAATGTAATGTCCTTAACTTTGTAAGGGATTGTGTTTGTGTCTGTCATGTTTAATTTTTAAATTTCAGTGCAAAAATATAATAACTGTGAGCTAATTACCAAAAAAAACTTTTTAAAAAGTCCGTTTTTAAACCTCAGCCGCCAAAGTATCTAATATATGGGGCCAATGTTTATTTGGCTTAGTGCCCCATTTAACCGAAATTTGCCGCATTAAATTATGATTGAACAAGAGCTTACAAGCCATATAATACAAGCATTTGAGGCCCTTTATGCACAACAACCCGAGGGTGTGAAACTAGAAACCACCCGCTCAGATTTTGAAGGGGATTATACTTTTGTGGTGTTCCCTTATATAAAAATAAGCAAGAAAAATCCTGAACAAACCGCAACCGAAATTGGAGAATATATTATATCGCATACCAAAACCGTAAGCAGTTATAATGTAGTAAAAGGATTTTTAAATCTGGTAGTGGCCGACCATTACTGGAGTGGTTTTTTAAATAGCGAATATAACAATCCCGATTTTGGAAAAAGCACCATCGGTATCGGGCAAAAAGTGATGGTGGAATATTCATCGCCAAACACCAACAAACCATTGCATTTGGGCCATACCCGAAATAATTTATTGGGATGGAGCGTTTCAGAAATATTAAAAGCAAACAGTTACCAAGTATATAAAGCCAATTTGGTAAACGACCGTGGTATACATATTTGCAAAAGTATGATAGCGTGGATAAAATACGGAAATGGAGAAACACCAGAAACTAACCATACAAAAGGTGATAAACTGGTAGGCAAATATTATGTGGAATTTGAAAAGTATTATAGAGCCGAAGTAAAAGAACTAATTGCAAATGGTATTATAGAAGCCGATGCTGAAAAGCAAGTACCCTTAATGTTAGAAGCTCAGGAAATGCTACGCAAATGGGAAGCTCACGATGAAGAGACACTTAGAATTTGGAACCTAATGAATGGCTGGGTATATAAAGGTTTTGAAGAAACCTATAATAGAATGGGTGTAGATTTTGATCATTATTATTACGAATCGCAAACCTATTTGCTGGGCAAAAAATTTGTGGATGAAGGATTATCCCAAGGTGTTTTTTATAAAAAACCTGATGGCTCGGTTTGGATAGATTTAACAGCCGATGGACTTGATGAAAAATTAGTTTTACGTGCTGATGGCACATCGGTATATATAACACAAGATTTAGGAACTGCACAAAAAAAGTATGATGATGTGGGATATGATAAGTCGATATATGTGGTAGCGAATGAACAAGATTATCATTTTAAAGTATTAAAGCTTATTTTGCAGAAGCTTGGTAAACCTTATGCTCCAGGCATTTTTCATTTAAGTTATGGCATGGTCGATTTGCCCAGCGGCAAAATGAAATCGCGTGAAGGAACTGTAGTTGATGCAGATGAGTTGATGGACGAAATGGTGCAGGCCGCCAAAGAAAAAACTACCGAGCTTGGTAAAACAGAAGGCTTTACCGATGCTGAAATGAATCATCTATATAATGCATTGGGCATGGGTGCTCTCAAATATTTTCTGTTAAAAGTAGACCCACAAAAACGTATGCTTTTTAATCCAGAAGAGAGTATTGATTTACATGGAAATACAGGCCCTTTTATACAATATACCCATGCACGTATATGTTCTGTTTTGCGTACTTTTGGAGCAAAACCACAAGTTGTTTTGGTTGAAAAATTACATAAATTCGAAAAAGAATTATTGGCATTATTATATAAATGGCCCAGCACTATTATAGAAGCAGGCAAATTATATAGTCCTGCTATTATTGCAAATTATATATATGAAGTTGCCAAAGAATTTAACCGTTTATATCATGAACTTTCATTATTGAGAGAAGCCGATGAAACGATAAAGAACAACCGATTGGCCATGTCGCAGCTCACTGCAAATACCCTTAAACAAGGACTCCATATATTGGGAATTGAAGCAGTGGAACGTATGTAAAAAATGAAAGAATCATTACAACACCCCATATTTAATATTATAAGTGAAATTGCTGGTGAGCAGCAAATACAAGTGTTTGTAATCGGTGGTTTTGTGCGTGATTTATTGTTACAACGCACCAGCAAAGATGCCGATATAGTAGTGCTTGGTGATGGTATAGAACTGGCACACGAAGTAAAAAAAAGGTATCCTGAAAAATGCGATTTTTCTTTTTTTAAAAACTATGGTACCGCCCAATTAAAAACCCAAGATTGGATATTTGAATTTGTAGGTGCACGTAAAGAATCATATACTCCTGAATCTCGCAATCCGTTAGTATTGCCAGGTACTTTAGATGATGATCAGAAGCGAAGAGACTTTACCATTAATGCACTTGCACTTAGTTTACATCCCGATAATTTTGGAGAACTTACCGACCCATTTGATGGTGTTGAAGATATACAAAACAGTATTATAAAAACCCCGCTCAATCCGGATATTACCTTTAGCGACGACCCCTTGCGTATGATGCGTGCGGTGAGATTTGCTGCTCAATTAAATTTTAATATCGAAGAAAAAACCTATAATGCACTTGCAAAAAATGCACATCGTTTGGATATTATATCCATGGAAAGAATTAGCGATGAGTTGAACAAAATTATATTATCCAAAACCCCTTCCATCGGATTTAAAATATTATTCGATACCAAACTATTACATCGTTTCTTTCCTGAAATGGTAGCACTGCAAGGTGTAGAAACTATAAACGGACTTTCGCATAAAGATAATTTCTATCATACTTTGCAAGTGCTCGATCAGATTTGTGAATTTACCGATGACTTGTGGCTTAGGTGGGCCGCCATTCTTCATGATATTGCAAAACCTATTACCAAAAGATTTGAGCCAGAAGGTTTTACTTTTCATGGGCATGAAGACAAGGGTGCACGAATGGTGAAACAGATATTCAAAAAACTGAAATTGCCATTGAATGAAAAGATGGAATTTGTGGCCAAAATGGTATTGCTGCATTTACGCCCCAAAGCCCTTGCCGAAAGTCCACAGATAACGGATAGTGGTTTTAGAAGATTGATAGTTGATGCAGGTGAAGATGCAGATAGTTTATTTACTTTATGCTATGCAGATATCACCTCGAAGAACAAAACAAAAGTAGAAACTTTTAGAAAAAATTTAGCAGAAGTAAGAGACAGAATGCGTGAGGTGGAAGAACGCGACAACTTACGTTATTGGCAACCCCCTATTAGCGGACTCGACATTATGGAAACATTTAATATAAAACCTAGCCGCGAAGTAGGTATTATAAAAGATGCAATAAAAGAGGCCATTTTAGATGGAGTGGTAGATAATAATCGTGATGCGGCTTTTGCATTTATGATAGAAAAAGGCAAGGAAATTGGACTCATTCCCGCTCAAAACTCTGATGGAAGAAGGGAATAGTCTTCCTAACTTAATACGTTTTTTTTGATATATTACTCCTTATGAATTCTAATTCTTTCATCCAAAATACTCAATATATATATACCCTTTGGCAAATGTTCAATTGATGTATTATATAAAGTCTCTCCATTAGTAAAAGCACTATATACTTTCTTTCCAAGCATATCATATAAAATAATACTAGTCTTTACTTGAGGCAAACCGTCAACATATAATTGATCATTAGTAGGATTTGGATACACATGTAGTAAGTTTTCAATTTGAACTATATGATTTAAACCAATATGCAACAGCGACCCACTATTAGCCACACACCCATTGCCGTCTACCACATGAACATAATACCTGCCACTCGGAGGGTGAAACAAAGATGAAGAATTACCAAACAATACAGTATCTTTATACCAAGTATGATTAATAACAGGGCGATTGGTCACCACATATAAACTGTCTTTAGACTTCTTGATATTCGCAAAAAGTTGTGGTAGAAAATCAATTTTTACTTTGTTACTTGTTGCACCGCATCCATATATATTAGATGCACTCACATAATAAGTATTTGCAGTATCAATTGTAATACTAGGCGTAGTTACTTGCCCCATATTCCACTTATAAGTAACAAGGGGAGGGTAGCCAGTATTTTTCTGTTTGGCCGTAAATGTAAAACTATCTCCATAACAAAGGGGATTATTTGCAGGGCTGTCTATATACACATCAGGTTGAGGTAGTATGCGGAACAAGTTTGTTTTATATAATGAATCCGTACAACCTTGTTTGGTGATATATACAAGTTTGGCGTTATAATATCCTGTATCTTGAACAATCAGTTTAATTTTATTGGTACTAACAGTATCATATTTTTTAACAATACCATTGGGGTATTCAATCGTCCATTTCCTTTGTTGTATGATACTATCTTTTCCTCCACTACTATCTGTTAAAGTGATGGTGCTATTACCACAGCTTTGAGAATAATCAGGTTTAAAGTAAACACCTACTTTTGGTTCGAATACTACACTATGTTTTGTAGCGACACTGTCATTACATTTAGCATTTTTGGCTAATACTGAATATATATAAGTACCATTCGTGTCATGTACATTGTTATAGGTAAATGTATTCAATAGATTACTGTTATTGGTATATAATACTGTATCAATATTTCCCAAATGCAGATTAAGTGTGTCGCTGAATTTGTATAATACTTTCGTTTGCACATGAAATTGACCACAAGTATAGTAAGCTGTGTCAATCAATGATACATTAGGTTTATGGTTTATATAAACACTATCACTATAAAATTGTTTGTAGCTGCAAGTATTTAAATAACCAGTTAAAAGCACCCTGTAAGTTCCAGAATTTGTATAATAATGAACTGGATTGGCCAGATCACTGCTATCCCCATCTCCAAAATACCATTTAAAACTTTTGAAATTGGTGTCTGATACATTCCCAAACCAAACACTATCTAAACTGCAACCTGTACTATCTAGTTGTGTTACGAATCTGAGTTTACGCATTGGAGAATAATTATTGGGGGGGGCTGCACCCCATCTTCCAGGAGAAATATTGAAAATATCTCGCTGAAAGTTGCACTCCTTACCAAGTTTATCAGGGTTTTGTATAATTGTTATCATAGTATCGTTTGGTCTACCCATTATTATTCGATTATCTGGGGTTACTTGCATACCATAATATTTAGTCTGTTGCTGACTTAAAATAAAAGAGTCTATCAATACCAAGCTTTTAGAAGGTAATTGTGCAAAACGGTCAATTTGATATAATTTATTAATATAATAGGTTGTTGAGCCATAAACTACATCCGAATTATAATAATAAATTATTGAATCATTGGGAGAAAATTCAACATCAAAAGATGTTGAAGAAGTTGATGCAGGAAAAATAGTTTGTTGACTCATTACCTTTCCTGTTTTTCTGTTAAATACACCCATTTTGGTGGAGCTAGAACCTTGGTATGGGCCACCTATAATTATATTTTTTCCATCATGCGATGACTTAGCAACATAACTATATGTGCCTGCCTTATATACTGTGTTACTAGTGTATACATAATTTTTATCAATACCATTTGCTGTTACTTTGAAAGCATAAGTATTCGAATCTGGGGTACAGATTAGCCAAAAATCAGTATCATTAGCATGCTTTACATAAGTAAAATTATAAGATATTGCTTTGCTTAATAACTTAACATTCATTTGTGTGGTATCAACATCTCCATACCCATTATCCAAATTCATATTTACCACACTATATTTCAATTCTTCAAATGGTGATAAATCAACCGACATTATTACATAATATTCACTATCACTTAACGGTTTAGGAATGATCATGCATGCTCTAGTATCGGATGAATTGTAACTATTTGGATTTAGATAACCATGCGGCATTAATTGGTGCTTTCTATTCCATATTTGCCTACCCGCTGCATAAAAAAGTAAATTCCCATTGCAGTCAGAAATTGAACTAGACGCTCCTGTGGTTTGATTTTTGTAATTTCCATTACTATCATTACAAGTGGCAGATTCAAATATTGTAGGTGGGTTTGTATTAAAATTCATTCCTCCATGCCAACCAAACGTCCAGTTGTTGTCATATTGAGCTTTTAAGCCACAATATGACAACAATAAAAAGGACAATATATAATATCTTTTAATAGACACTAAATTAATTTGTATTTAATTTATATATTTTATAATAATGTTCGTAACCTGTGTTAGAATATATCTTCAATATATATGTACCAGCAGCTAATTCTGAATTATCAATTACATTCTCG
>JANYDJ010000257.1 GCA_025363675.1 Flavobacteriaceae bacterium
TTGTAACATTTGGTCGTGGTTACCACCCCAATATATGCCTTTCATAATCTCGGTACTGCCTTCTATTAAATGGCCAACTGTATGTATATAATGTAGTGTATTTGTTTCGCACGGGCCGCCCTTGAACAAGCCTGGATTGCAGTTTGGAAAATCCTCCATGGCATCACGCATGCTCAGGTTAATGGGCTGGTTGAGCACAAATCCAATAGTTCCGCGTTCGTTATGCTCTACCAACAGTATTACACTGCGAATAAAATTAATGTCCATCATGAACGGTTCGCTCAATAAAAGGACTCCTTTGTTTGGCTCGGGTTTCATATTGCAAATTTGTTTTAATTTACTTATATATATAACGTAAATAAACGCTTTTTATTACATATTAGTTTGCAAGTGACAAATATTTTACGAGGTGCGGTTAATTCTCTGAGGTTAGCTTGATAAATATATCACTCATGGCAGGCATTTTTTCGCTGAAAGAAACTACCTCTACCTGCTGCATTACTTGCTTTAGCAACTCATTCCTTCCCATTTCTTTGGGGTGTTTCAGTATACATATATGACTTCCATTTTCTACACTATCGTGCACTATTTCTATATTTTGCAGATTATGCAACGTTTCACCATTATATATAAGTTCATAAGTATGTGTGCGAAATTGGTTTTTTACTTCCTGTAATTCTGCCTCCAAAATCTTCTTCGACTTATTAATAAATATAATATAGTCGCACATCTCTTCTACTGATTCCATGCGGTGTGTGGAGAATATGATTGACGCCCCTTTAGCTTTAAGGGCAAGTATTTCATCTTTAATTAATTTGGCATTATTGGGATCGAAACCCGTAAAAGGTTCGTCTAAAATAATTAAGGTAGGTTCGTGTATAACGGTACTAATAAACTGTACTTTCTGCTGCATTCCTTTTGAAAGTTCTTCTACCTTTTTCTTCCACCAACCCCCTATATCGAACTTATCAACCCATGCCTTACATCTTGTAATAGCATCAGCCCTGCTCAGTCCTTTTAATTGTGCGAGATATAATAGTTGTTCGCCCACTTCCATCTTCTTATATAGTCCTCGTTCTTCGGGCAAGTAGCCGATACCTTCTATATTTTTGGGTTTGAGTGGTTGTCCTTCAAACAGCACCACCCCGCTATCGGCACGGGTTATTTGGGTGATGATGCGGATAAGCGACGTTTTGCCTGCTCCATTGGGTCCCAACAAACCAGTAATCTGGCCTTGGGGCATTTGCAAACTTACTTGATCTAATGCCAAGTGTGCAGCATATTGTTTGCTTACATTTTGGGTTTCTATAATATTGGTGTGCATATTTATACTACAGTTATAACACTATCTGGCATCTCGCCATCGCCTTTAAATTTAACCATCAATCGTGCCAAGGTAGCAACATCTTTTTCGCAATAGGTTTTGATACGCTCTATGTCGCCATCATTATAATATATGCTACACACCATGCTGCCATCAATGTCGTCTTTAGGAGTGGGGATATCGAATGCGGCTGCCAATAATTCTAATGAGGTATAGGCTTTAAAATCTCCAAACTTCCACAGCTCCATCGTGTCTAAGTGATTCAATTCCCACGGCTTTTTGCCAGCAGTATCTAACACAATAGGGAGCTTTACGTTGTTAATTACCATACGCCGCGACAGATAGGGAAAATCGAATTCCCGTCCATTATGGGCCAATAATAATTGTACGGGCGATTTCACAAATTTATCAAGGGCATCTGCTACATCAGTTAATAATTTCTTCTCGTCGCTGCCATAATAAGATTTTATTTTAAGCTGATGTGCTTTCCCCCAACGACCAAATAATCCCAATGATACACATACTACTTTGCCAAATTCGGCATAGATGCCTGCACTGTTGTAGCTTTCGTGAGGTAATTGTGTGGGGTATTTAAGGGCTGATTTTTTGTCCCATAGTTTTTTCCAGTGTTCGGGCAACTCTTGATAGTTAGGATACTGAGGCACTGTTTCTATATCAAGAGCCATTACATTTCCGAGGTCTAAATTTTCGAGCATATTCTTTTCTATTAAAGTTTCAAACCTACATCATTTGGCATTGCTGTGCAACATTGTGAAAAAATAATAATCTGCCATTATTTCCTATTATGGAATAAGGTGATTAATTTGCAAGCGTTTTCAAAAAAAAACAATTATATAATAAAATAACAAAATGAAAAAAGTCTTATTAATCGTCGGAGGTTTGCTCCTCTTAGTTTTTATCATCTTTATGATGTACAGAAGTTCCTACAATAACGCTATCAAACTACAAGAAACAGTTGATCAAAAATGGGGAGATGTAGGTGCTACATATCAACGTAGAGCTGATTTAATTCCTCAATTGGTGGAAACAGTTAAAGGTGCCGCAGCAAATGAAAGAGGTATTTTAACACAAGTAACCGAAGCTCGTGCTGGAATTGTAAAAGCTAAAACTCCAGAAGAAATGGATATGGCAGGTAAAAAAATAAATACTGCTATAAACTTAGCTTTTGAGGCTTATCCACAAATCCGTTCTACAGAAAATTTTCAGGGCCTACAAACCCAATTGGAAGGAACAGAAAATAGAATCGCAATTGCTCGAAAAGATTATAATCAAGCTGTAAAAGATTACAATTCACATATTCGTGGATTTTTTAATAGTATGTTTTTGAACAGTGAAACTTTTGCTAAAAAGGATGTCTTCAAAGAATCTCCGGGTTCAGAAAAAGCTCCTGCTGTAGATTTTAAAGAAAAGCACTAATACTTCTTTTTAGAAAATCCATAATTAATAACATTATGGATTTTCTATTTTATATAATACATTCTGCCATATTTAAAATAACCTAATGAAATGAGTCCGAAAAAATTCTTCACAGAAGAGCAACAAGAGTCTATTATGAATGCTATTTCTCTTGCCGAATTAGACACCTCTGGCGAAATTCGAGTTCATATTGACAGTAAATGCCCTGGAGATGTTTTGGGCCAGGCAGCTTATATGTTTTCTAAATTAAAAATGGATAAAACAGAATTGAGTAATGGTATCTTATTTTATCTGGCTGTTTCCGATCAAAAATTTGCAATTATTGGTGACAAGGGAATAAATGAAAAAGTTCCTTCTGATTTTTGGGATAATATTAAAGATAGTATGTTGGAAAAGTTTAAAATAAATAAATTTACAGAAGGAATGACAATAGGAATTGGAATGGCTGGTCAAAAATTAAAAACCTATTTCCCGCTAGAAGCAGATGATACTAATGAGCTTGACAACCAAGTAAGTTTTGGGAACTAAATTAAACTAATATTAAATGCTGAAAAAATATATTCCTTTTATATTCCTGCTAATTTCGTCTTCGATTTTTGCTCAAACTAATGCTATCCCAGAGCGACCCAATCCCCCAAGACTAGTTAATAATTTTTCTTCGTCTAACTTTATTTCACACGAGGAACAATCTCTTTTAGAACAAAAACTTCAAACTTTTGCTAATTTAACTTCAAACCAAATTGTTATTGTTATTATAGATGATATTGGAGAACAAGAACCGTGGGAATTTGCAACTGAACTAGGAAGAAAATGGGGCATCGGACAAAAAAAAGAAAATAATGGTATTGTAATCCTTGTAAAACCAACTGGTGGAAAAGGGCAAAGATATTTAGAAATTGCTGTTGGGCTTGGATTAGAGGGTGCGATACCTGATATAACTACAAAGATGATTAGCGAAAAAGAAATGAATCCCTACTTTAAAGCAGGACAAGGCTATACTGGTTTAGACAAAGGAACAGATGTATTAATGGCTTTGGCGAAAGGAGAATACAATTCAGCTGAATATGCAAAAAGAAATGCAGCAGGAGGAAAAAATGAATTCAAATTAATTCTTTTATTTGCCGTTATTATAATAGTACTTATCGTATCCGCAAACAAAAAAAGAGGGGGAGGAGGAGGCATGAGTATGGGAACTGGATTTCTATTAGGATCATTGTTTTCAAATAGAGGCGGCGGCGGCGGCTTCGGAGGTGGAAGTGGCGGAGGAGGCGGAGGCTTCGGCGGATTTGGTGGCGGAAGTTTTGGTGGTGGAGGGGCAAGTAGTAGTTGGTAGAAAATAGCAGAATGCTACCATTTGCCGTCCGGCTTCAGCCGACGGAACCAGATATATTATAATCAAGCATTGAAAATTAAAAAGTTCAATATCATAATCTTTATTTGCTTTACATTAGTTCTCTTTCATAATTCAAAAAGCTCATGCCGTTATTGCGAGAAGCGGTGGGCATGTCTGTGCAATGGGCGACGAAGCAATCTCCCTCGAAGTATAATCCTGGGGTGGAGATTGCTTCGTCGGAAGCCTCCTCGCAA
>JANYDJ010000272.1 GCA_025363675.1 Flavobacteriaceae bacterium
ATCAGCATGTTGATATAATACTTCATAAACCGCATCTAAAATAGGCAAATCTACTTGGTGTATTTTATTAATTTCATACATACATCCGGTAGCATAATATCCTTCTGCTATCATATTCATTTCTGCTTTTGCAGCGGTAACAGTATATCCTTTTCCTATCAAATTGCCAAACATTCTATTGCGACTAAAACTGCTATAACCCGTAGCTAGCAAGTCTCCCAAGTAAGCCGCATCTTCAATATCACGCTCCATAGGCGATACTTTGGAAACAAACTTTTTCATTTCTTTTAAAGCATTGGTAATAAAAAATGCGTGGAAATTATCTCCATATCCCAAACCATGATATATACCTGCTGCTAGTGCAAAAACATTTTTTAATACTGCTGCATATTCTGCTCCTTTCAAATCGTTGGTGGTGGTGGTATTTATATAGTGATTGGAAAAAGCTTGGCTCATGGTTGTGGCCAAATCCACAGGCGATGAGGCAAAGGTGAGATAGGTCAATTTTTCTAACGCAATTTCCTCTGCATGGCTTGGTCCTGTTATCATACAAATATTTTCGTAAGGCACAGCAAATTTTGTATATAAATAATCGGCAATAATTTCATTGGTTTCTGGCACCAAACCTTTCACCACGGTAATCAATTTTTTATTTGCCAAATCTTTTGGCTGCAAATCTTTTAAAACAGTGTTTACAAATGCAGATGGAACTCCAACCAAAACCCAGTCGGCGAGTTCGATACAGGCTTTTAAATCGCTGCTCAGTATCAAACTATCGGTATGCAATTCAACCGAACTTAGGTAATTGGGGTTGTGCTTAAACTTGTTGATATGCTCCAAAGCTTCTGCCCTGCGAACATACCAGTATATGTTGCCAATATCGCCAATGCCCGCTTGCTTATTGTCAGTCAGTATCTTCACAATGCCTGTACTGTAGCTTCCGCTGCCGATTATTGCAATATTAATTTTCTCCATGTGTTCGGCAAATTTCCATGATAATCGCCTAAAAAGAAATTTTATTTTTATTGTAGTTTTTTTAGTAGATTTTTGTGCTCTTAATATGACCCCATCCATCACGCTTATTACCGTAACCTACAATGCTGAAAAGATATTGGCCGAAACGCTTCAGAGTGCTGCAGATCAAACTTTCAAAGGCTTTGAGCACTGGGTTATCGATGGCGGTTCCAAAGACGGAACGATGGATGTGGTGAAGAAATTTCCGCATGTAAAATTTATCTCAGAAAAAGACCAGGGTATTTATGATGCCATGAACAAGGGTATTGAAAGAGCTGAAGGCGAGTTCGTCTATTTTTTAAACGCGGGCGATTGCTTGTTCAACTCAACCATACTTTCGCTGATTGATGGACATATCCAAGCTGGAAAGTATGATATGATTTATGGTAATGTGTTTTTTAAAAACCACCCAAGCGGCGTCGATTTTGTGCAGGGCAGAAAAGTAGGATTTAAAGATTATTATTTTTCGATTGCACTTTGCCACCAAGCTGCATTTATTAAAAAAGAATTATTTAACAACTTGGGACTATATAAACTCAACTACAAAATTCTGGCCGACCAAGAATGGTTTGTCAATTATTTTAAAAACCGCGACAAATCATTATATATTCCACAAACAGTGGCATCGTATGAAACTGTGGGCATGAGCCACAAGCAGCGGTTTAGGAACATGATAGAAAATAGCCAAATTGCCAAAACCTATTTCCCTACTTATATATATGTTTTGCGGATGATTCGCCACCCGTTTTTGTGGACGAAAGTTTGGCTACTAAGCAAAATAAACAATACAAAACTATATCATTGGTACCGCAAATTATTTTTTAATAAGTGAAGAAAGTATTATATATAACCTATTATTGGGAACCTTGTGGAGGCATAGGCCCACTGCGGAGTTTGAAGTTTGGCAAATACTTTAAGCAATGTGGTTGGGATGCTACTATATATGCCCCACAAAATGCAGCCTATCCTTTGTTCGATTATAAAGCCGATCACCAGTTGCCAAAAGATATAACTATTCTGAAGAAGAATATTTTTGAACCTTATGCCGTTTTTAATGTTATAACAGGCAATAAACGCAAAGAAGTAGTAAAAGATGTATTTGCGGTAAGCGATGGCAAAGAGCCATGGACAAAGCAATTGGGAATTTGGGTAAGAGGGAATTTCTTTGTGCCCGATGCCAGAAAATTTTGGATAAAACCTTCTATTAAATATCTGAAAAAATATATAGAAGAAAATAAAATTGATGCGATTATTTCGCACGGACCTCCACACTCCACACATCTTATTGCACTTGCACTAAAAAAACATTTTGACATTCCTTGGATTGCCGATTTTCAAGACCCTTGGACACAGGTAGATTATTTTCATAAATTTAAACTAACTAAGCGTGCAGAAGAGTTGCACATAAGGCAAGAGGCAGAAGTTTTGAAACATGCCGACAAGGTTGTTATTGTAAGCCGTTCGTGGACCAAAGACTTGGGCGAACTTGCCCAGCGTCCCGTAAATTATATACCTTGGGGTTTCGATCCAGATGATTTTTCAAGTTTAAAACCTTATCATAAATCGGATAAATTTATACTGAGTCATTTTGGTACTTTTGGTAGTGATAGAAACCCGACAGAATTGTGGGAGGCCATGGGAAAATTTGCCAAAGAAAATATTGAGTTTGCCCAAAAACTAGAAATACAATTGGCAGGCAGTATCGATATATCTATTGTGAATGCGATTGAAAAAAACGGACTCAAAAATAATTTAAACAATCTTGGATTTATTAACCGTACCGATGCTTTGCAACGAATGGGAAATTCAGATGTATTATTATTAACACTGAACCGGGCCGACAATGTAAACGGAAGAATTCCTGCAAAAATATTTGAATACTTGGCTTGCAAACGCCCCGTACTGGTAATAGGCCCGCACACTGCCGATGTGCCCCATATTGTAAAAGAATGTAAAGCTGGACTAACCGCAGAGTTTAACAATGTAGAAGAAGCATATAATGCCATTAAATATATGTTCGATGATTATATGAATGATTCTCATCAATTCAAATTTGAAAATATAGAACAGTACCATGCTGATAAAATTACGAAACAGATGACGGACTTGTTGGATGATATAATTTGATTAAATGCGATTAATCGGGCGTCATTCTGAATGACGATAATTATAATATATGAAATCAATCACTAAAAAATATACAAACGGCGAAGTAACTATTATATGGAAACCCGATGTGTGCTCCCACTCAGCTATATGTTTCCGAGGCTTACCCGAAGTATTCGACCCGAGAGAAAGACCATGGATAAGACCCGAAAATTCAACAACAGATGATATAATAAATCAAGTAAAGAAATGCCCGAGTGGTGCGTTGAGTTATTATATGAATGAGGGGGAGTAGATGTCTCTACGTATTTGTCCTCCCGACGATAGGAGGGAACTCACAAACTATACTAAGATGTAGCATCGCAGATGTCTCCTATCGTCGACATGACAAAATGAGATTGCTTCATCGTTCCTCCTCGCAATGACGAAACTTTACAACACCACAAACTTCTTGCTAAATTTCTGCCCGTTTTGGTTCACCACACTTATAATATATTCGCCGGGCGATAAGTTTGATATATCTGCTTCATAATAGTTGGATGGATTGCCTATGAAAGCTTCATCGTAAACCAATTTACCATGGTGGTCATTAATCAGTATATTCTTAATCGTATTGGGATATAATAGTTTAATCTGCAACTTATCTTTTGCTGGATTGGGAAATAATAATACCACCTCTCCTTTGCCCGTTATATTGGTAATATTTTTTACATTTCCAGAAGCCAGCCAATTATAATAAGGATTATATATTAAAGTATCTGCATCGAAAGGAGGTTTTATAATAAAAGTTTCTTTGTGCTGTTGCAGATTTAATTTAAAATCGTAAAACTGACTTCCATTTCTCACTTGTATTTCTACGGGTATATGAAAAAAACTAACCGTATTGGTTGACGGATTTTGCTCCACCTCTATGCTCAACTCGCCCGATGGCAGGCGTTCCCACACAATAGTAAAAATAGGAAAACCCTCGCCATAATACCATTCCGAAAAAAAAGTATCCAATTTTTTACCCGTGCTTTTCTGAAATTCATCAATGAAATTGATAGTGACAGCATACTTCCCTCCGCGGTTATTTAAATGATTTCTGCATGCCAAAAAGAATAAACTATCGCCCAATGTTTCACGTAACATATGTAATACCATCGCACCTTTACTATATACCAATCGGCTGTCAAAAATCTTATAGGCATTGCTCGTGTCTTTGCATAATACAGAACCTCCGGGCAACTGCATTACCCCATCAGAAACTTGTGCTTTCCAATTGGTAAATTCTTGTTGGGGTTTTAAGAAATCGTAAGTGAGTCCGTTGAGGTAAGTTGCGAATGCTTCATTCAACCAAATGTCTTGCCAGCTGCCGCAGGTAACCCAATCGCCAAACCATTGGTGGGCAAGTTCGTGGGCTTCCAAATCCCAATTAAATTTACCCATAAAACTCATCGTTTGGTGTTCCATTCCGCCACCCCAGCCAAACTGAGCATGACCATATTTTTCTTTTTTGAAAGGATAATCAATAAATAATTTGCTATATAATTCTATAAATCCTTCGGTATATTTTGTATTCTTTAATGCACTTTGTAAATCTTCTTTATATACATAATTTAATATCTCAACACTATCAGTTTTTAAATGTGCCCAATTACTATATATATCATATTCGCAAACAGCAGCAGCTACTAAATATGCGGTAATGGGATATCTATGTTTCCAATGGTGTGTAATAAAGGTATCTTGTATAGAGGAGTCTACCAACAAACCATTGGATGCTGCTCTATATGTTTTGCCTGCGGTTATATATATATCTATAGAATCTGTTTTATCATTTAAGGTGTTTTTACAAGGCCACCAATCGCTTGCCCCATAAGGCTGCGAGAGTGTCCACAACATTTTTCCTGTTTTATTTTTTCCAATTCCAAATGAGCCGAAACCTGTAGTTGGAGGATTGCCATGATAATATATAGTTATTGTTTCAAGATTTCCACTTGGGATGGAATTTGCAAGATTTATATATATTACATCAGCTAAATGTATATAGTTTTCTTTGCCCTTTAAGGAAAAAAGAGAATCGACAATAAGATTGTTGCTCAAATCAACTTCTATGGAAGAAGCGTTGCTCAAAACTTTTAAAGAAATAGCATTATGCCCTTGTAC
Source organism: Flavobacteriaceae bacterium (assembly GCA_025363675.1). Lineage (GTDB taxonomy): Bacteria > Bacteroidota > Bacteroidia > UKL13-3 > UKL13-3 > CANJUD01. Next base: position 5,269 of record JANYDJ010000272.1, read on the forward strand.
AAATTGTGTATCGGGATTAAGCAGTAAGTTTAAATCATAGTGGTGTACGTGATAGTTGGCGGTGAACGACCGTGGCTTCACAAATTGTTTTTTCAAATGATACTCAAGTTCCTGCTTGGCAATCGCTTCTTGTTCAACTAGCTGGGCATAGCTTTGCTGTGTTATCCCCATAAGAATAGAGGTTAATATTATATAAATAAAACGCAGCGGCATCTATAAGCAAAAGTAGTTATGGAAAGGCGATAAAAAAGACAAGAAAAATATTTTTTTTTGCCCGCTGTTTTCTATATTTGTGGTTCGAACAATACCTTGTTATGGAACAACTGAAATATTATATAGAAAAATCCGCCTTCCAAATGTTTAGTTTCCTTGGAGATACTATGGGAATTGAGAGCCGCAGGGTGCGGATGTTTTTTATATATACCAGTTTTATCGCCATCGGTTCGCCCTTTGTAGTAGCCGGTATGGTAGTAGATTTTTGGCGAAACATGACCCGCTATATTCGCCGTCGCCGCCGCAACAGGCTTTGGGATTTATAAATCGTAGTTTAAAAAAAGCTACTGAATCGGCATCATATAGATTTATTTTTTGCTACTTCTTCAATTCTTTCTCAAAATTAATGGGGATTATATAACGGTACCTCACCTGTTCGCCCTTTACTATTGCAGGTTTCCACATGCCAGGTTTGCTTATTTTTTCAAATGCGGTAATTGCTTGCTCGTCCAATAGTTTTTCAAGACTTTGTTCTATTCGTATATTGCTTAAACTACCATCAATTTCAACCACAAAACTCAGTTTTAAGATTCCCTGTTTTTTCGCATATTCAGGATAGGTCAATTCCTCGCCCAAGTATTCGTACAATCCCTGAAAATTTGCAGGCTTATCCGCCTTGGTATATATAGGTTGCTTCGCCGCTTTGAGAACCACAAACGTAATGGGGCCAGTGCCTGGCATCATAGTTCCTTCTATTGTTTTTCCTTGAGCATCGCCTTTTAATGTGCCTTTCTTTTTAGGATCCAGTGTTTCTAAAGTTGCTTTTGTATTGGGTGCAATTACAGGTTGGGTATTGGGTGTGCCCTTTTGGGGTTTTACAGTTTCGGCAGCGGGGGCTTCCTCTGGTTTTATGATATTTGGGTCAATAAAAGTAATTAATTTAGAGCTGTCCCTATGTGTGGTGTTGGCCATTGCTACATAGGTTTCGGCACGAAAACCCCATCGCATAATATATATAAAAGCCACAAACCCAAAAATAGCAAACATGGTCGATTTAAGCAGGCGTTCATTATAATACAATCGCAAAGGGTAGGCTCCATAATAGCGGTTACGGTTCTGAAACAAAGAATGAAGTAAATAATAAGAGTTGTTCATGAGTGAAATTGGATTAAGATGAGAGATGTTATTTCCCTCATTAATCTATGCACTTCACAAAAGGTTGCCAAATAAATGAACCTTGACAATTATATGACGAACAAAAAAAAATTATATGTTTTTACTCATCACAAAATCATTCATATAATAGCCATTGCCTATATCAAAATCGGCCACACTTTCTATATGAAAACCCAATTTAAAATAAAAATTAATCGATTTATAGTTTTGCCGGTTCACGGTTAGTGTTATCTTTTGTGCATTGGACAATATCTGCAACAATGTCTCAAATGCTTGCTTACCTAAGTTCTTGCCCTGTTGGTCTATTTCTATATAGAATTTATGGAGCATATATACCTGTGGTTCTTTTTGCGAAATGGACATATAACCCACGGGCAACTGATGGTGCATAATCAAATAAAATGTTTGATCCTCGCTCACCTGTTTTTGTATAGCTGCGGGTGTATACATTTCGCGGAGCATATATGCAACCTGTTCAGCACCTATAATAGATACATAGTGGTGGTGCCATATCCGGTAGGCCATATCAGAAATTAAGGGATAGTCTTTATTGGTAATGATGGTGAGTGAAACGGACATGAGTTTTTATATATTTGTAGCTGCAAAAATATATAGTATTTGCCAAGGAACAAAAACACCATACCGCCTCTTGTTTGTTTGCTTATTATAAACTTAATTTGCCAATCGAAAAAAAAAATTATTTTTATACAAATATGAAAAAAATATTCTCCACATTTGTGGCATGTATGGCATTAGTGGCTAGCAGTTTTGCCATTACCAACCTCACCCCAAAAGCCGATACGGTAGTACATTTAGGCGGCAACAGAAACAATACAATAAATTTTTATGCCGATAGTGCTATAGATAATTTGTGCTTTGGTTTGCCCGGCTTTACCCCATCAGCTTCCACGATGTCGTATGGTAATCTCGGCCATCAGTTAGTTGCAAATATTTCGATAGAGCAAATAGCCAACGATATTGTTAGTTTTATTGATCCTAACTTTGGTGTTGGAAAATCTATTACTTTAGAATGGGCTGTAGGTTATGTAATGCAAAATAATGCCACGGCCTATGCTACCAACCTCATAAAAATTAAATTTATCAGAGATTATTTCTCTGACGAACCACATCCTTACGGATTGTTATTCCCTGCTACTAAAAGTGTGGTTGATATTGCAGGGGCTGACAACAATAAAAATGTGATGTTTAAATGGAACAAAGCAGTAACGGATAGTATCATACTCGGGGCTAAAACAAAAATTGAATATACTTTATTTATCGATAGTTTCACCAGCGATTTTGTTTCCGATCCCTATTATCTATATCAATCAAATAAATTAACCGACACTTTTTTGGCTGTTAATTACACCGATTTATATAATGGAGTGATATTGGGAATGGGTGTACAACAAACCAAATCAATCACTGTAAAATGGCATGTGCTGGGCTTTTGCCAAGATTGTACTCCCCAAGACCCTACCGCAAAACAAGATTTTGAGCTCACCTTTAATTATATATATGGGGTAGGTATAGAAGCCATGGATACAAAAAATATCGGTGTATATAATAGCGGCGATCGATTATATATTTCCAATCCGAATAACGAGATGTTAAAAACTTTGGAGGTGATGGATTTACAGGGCAAAATAGTATATAAAAAATCGCTCAATACCGAGGGCACAAATATGATATTGGATATTCCTTCTGAACTTTCAAACGCATTATATATATATAAACTCAACCAGGTAAACGGAGCAGTTTCGGGTAAGTTTATGATAAACCGATAAACAAAAAAATAATTTGGCAAACCGTGGTTATGTAACCGCAGCATACGGGCACAAAGTCTATCTTGAGCAGGCTTTGTGCCTTTTGCTTTCATACCGCTTGCAGGGCGATGAAACCCCTTTTACCTTGGTAACCGATGAGGGACTGAACACACTTTGCAAAGAACTGAACTATCATACTTGGTTCGATAAAGTAATTGTATTGGGCAATGATAAACTGCATCATTTTGAAGGAAAACTGCATGCCGCCATGCAAACACCTTATAGTGATACGATATATTTCGATAGCGATTGTTTGCTGATAAAAGAACCCGAAACACTTTGGAAAGAATTATCATTAGCTCCCTTCTGTGTGCCCGGCGGAATATATACAGGTGGTACCTATGCCAAACTAAATATGACCGAGTGGTTAAAGCATAATCATATAAATTATTTGCCTGTTTTTAATGCAGGTGTTTTTAGATATAATACCGAAGGAAAAAAGATAGTGGCCGAAGCACTCACTATTATACAAAACCACGAAACCTACCGCCTACCTAGTGCCGATGGGGGACTGAACGAGCAGGTAGCACTGGGTATTGCGATGGCCAAAAACAATATCATGCCCCTAAGTTATTATAATGATTTGCACTTTAGTTTTTTCAATGCCAAATCAGTTTTAAAATTGGATATATATAATAAAGTGTGCAAATTTAAAAAAGAACGTACTTGGCGTGAGCCCTTTATTTTTCATTATACACCTTTATATAAAGCTGGGTATTATTATAGTACCAGTCGTAAAATATTAGAGCGAGAACTTAATAAGTTACGCAAACATTATAAGTTGGGGAAAATAGAATTTTTCAAACCCACCTTGC
>JANYDJ010000276.1 GCA_025363675.1 Flavobacteriaceae bacterium
ATGGTTTGGAACTTGGGGTGCTGGTATTTCAAAATTAGAAATATCGGAGAAGGATGGCAAAAAGAGCGAATCATTTGTGTACTATACCAAAAAAGAAGGGTTTGGCAGTGATTATGTTAATTCAATTACAGAAGATAAAAAAGGTAATATCTGGATCTCATATCTTGACAGTAGTGTATACAAATATGACGGTAAATATTTAACACATTATACTAAAAAAGAAGGTCTGGCTTCCAATAAGATTGGATCAGTTTTAGCAGACAAAAAAGGGAACATTTGGTTTACATCATTTGGCGGGGGGCTGACTATGTGCAACCCGTCAACAAAAGATAAAACAGGGAAAGAATCTTTCACACATTTTAATAAAAATAATGGACTATCTAGTAATTATGTATCCGAGATTATGGAAGACAAATATGGAACTATCTGGATCGGCACATTTGGAGGTGGTGTGTGTAGATATGATGGAAAATATTTTACACATTTTAAGCAAAAAGAGGGATTGCCAGATAACAATGTCTGTGCTATGCTTGAAGACAAAAAAGGAAATTTATGGTTTGCAACACGTACAGGAATAAGTAAATTATCTAAAAAACTATCCGGATTTTTTAATAGCCCCGACAGTTACCGTGAGAAAATTAATTCGCTGAGAGATGACGAAATTGTATTTAAAAATTATAAGTATGAAGATGGTTTGCTTTTTTCCTTGGAATCGCCTTCTAATATCTGTGAAGATGCAAATGGCACAATTTGGATAGGAACCGAGAAAAGGTTAATAGCTTTTCATCCCGAAGAACAACAGGAAGATACAATTGCTCCAAATATTCAACTTGCAAATTTAAAACTATATAATGAAGATATTGCCTGGCCATTTTTAGCAAAGCAAAAAGACAGTACGTTGGTTCTTGGAAATGGAATAAACGTAAGCAACTTTGAATTTGATGGAGTAGCAAAATGGTATGGTTTGCCTCAAAATTTGAGTCTAGCATACAATAACAATTATCTTACTTTTAATTTTATTGGTATTATACAAAAACAAAATAAGAAAGTAAAATATAAATATTTTTTAGAAGGAAATGATAGTAAGTGGAGTGCCTCCACCGCAAAAAACGAAGCCACTTACAGTAACTTGCTTCCGGGAATCTATACCTTTAAAGTTAAAGCAATGAATGGCGATGGATATTGGAGCAATGAGTATGCCTACACTTTTACCATCCGTCCACCTTGGTGGAAAACTTGGTGGGCATATCTATTATATATAATAACCAGTTTCGGTATATTATATTGGATATATTTATTGAGAACATCTAGTCTTCGTAAAACTCAAATTTTATTAGAAAAGAAAGTTGAAGAGCGTACTCAAGAATTAATAGCAACTCAAACACAACTGGTACAAAGTGAAAAGATGGCCGCATTCGGTGTAGTTGCCACACGGGTAGCACACGAAATACAAAACCCACTTAATTTTGTTACTAATTTTTCCAATCTCTCACAAGAATTGTTGAGTGAGATTATGAATTCAAAAAATGAGGAAGACAAAAAAGAATCTGCAAAACTATTAAATGATAATCTGCAAAAAATAAACCATCATGGAAAACGGGCTGATAGTATAGTTAAACAATTATTTGAGCATACCAAGGCCGGAACTGCACATGAGTATTTTGAAGATGATGATATAAAATAAAAAAATAGATGAGAATGTATATACTGATTTAAAGAATAATCTTATTAAAAATAAACCACCATGGTAAACGTGCTGATGGAATTGTGAAACAATTATTTGAACATACAAAAGCAGGAACGGCACATGAGTATTTTGAAGATGGGGAGTAATTTTTATTCTAACATCATCCCTGCCAACTCCTCCCCTATTAAACTACCAATGGCAATGCCCATTCCGTTGAGTCGGCAAGCAGCATATATATTTTTATCTACTTGTTTAATAATAGGCGTTTTGTCTTTCCCAAATGCCATAATTCCCGCCCAGCGGTGGTCAATTTCAAATGATTCGTGGGGCAGGATAAGTTCTTTTAAGTAATATGATAGTCGTTGTTGTATATCTTCATTTATGGCAATATCAGTAGTAGTTTCTTTTTCAAAATCTATATTTCTACCACCACCAAATATTACTCTATTATAATAATCTCTGAAATAAAAATAGCCATCATCGAAATGAAATATACCTTTAAATTTTAAATCAGGAATAGGTTTGGTAACTAATATTTGTCCGCGGCCTGGGGCAATATCCAAATCGGGGAAAAACATACCGGTAAAGGCATTGGTGCATACCGCTACTTTCGATGCTTTTAATATATAACTATTATTTGGTTGCAAATTAACCGCTATATTTATTTCATCATTGTTATCATATATATCTTGCACATCGGCTCCATTCAATATATCCACTCCTAATGACAAGGTATATTGCCAAAGATTGTGCATGGCAAGTCCCGTATCAATTTGTCCTTCGCAACTATTATTAATAAATCCTGATAATATATTTTTATTGAATCCATAAGTATCTATTTTACTATTATCAACTTTAAATACTTCTTGTTGGTGTATATTATATAATAGTTTGTTCAAATACGCAATTTGATCAGCTTCCACATTCTCATTTTTAAATAATAGTTCTCCGCCACCCTGTGCAAGGTACCCCAACTTATCATCTCCCAAACGGGCTCGGAGCATTTGCAAACCTTTCACCCGTTTTTCTACCAAGGCCAGTGCTTGTTCCTCCCCCATTAATTTAATGTCGGACAATATTTCGCAGGCACTACCAAAACAGGCGAACCCTGCATTTTTGGTACTTGCCCCTGTGGGAAAAGTGCCCCGTTCTAATATAACTATTTTTAAATTTTGATTTTTTTCTTTCAAGGAGCAAGCCAACGACAAACCTGTGATTCCTGACCCAACTATGGCCACATCATACCGACCAAAAGTATTGATTTCCCAAAATGACAACATACCGCAAATCTAAAACCCTTGATTGATAAAGGCTGAGAGAATAATACGAAGTTTGCCACGAATTATTCACATTGAACAATCCCTACAAGCTATGGTATTAATTTCGCAGACTGTTGGAAATAATAGAAATCATAGTAATTGTTTTGTTGGCATTGCTTGCTAACTGCCTGTTAGTGCAAGTATTATATCATTGCTTTATGTTTATTAGATTGGCAATATATAAAAACCCAACTGGAGAACCTGCGAGCATACAGGCTGTTTCGGTAATTATAGCAGCCCGAAATGAGTATGACAATTTGGAAAAGCACCTGGAATTGATACTTGAACAAAACCATCCCAAGTTTGAAGTAGTGGTAATAAATGACTGCTCGTGGGATCAAACCGCAACCCTCCTCGAACGCCTTCAGATACGTTATTCTCACTTAAAAGTAGTGACCCTGCTTGAACAAGAAAAATATCCCAAGGGCAAAAAATTTGCTTTAACTCTTGGCATCAAAGCATCTGAACATGAACTTTTAGTTTTTACCGATGCCGATTGCAAACCTGCAAGTAATATGTGGCTACGTAATATGCAGACTCGTTTTACGCCTAACAAGCATTTGGTTTTGGGATATTCTCCCTATAAAAAACAAAGTGGCCTGCTCAATATGTTTATCCGTTTTGAAACTTTTATGACGGGTATAAGTTATTTATCATTTGCCCTACTTAAGGATGCCTATATGGGTGTGGGTCGCAATTTGGCTTACCGCAAAAGTTTGTTTTTTACCACCAAAGGATTTGCATCGCATAACCATTTATTATCGGGAGATGATGATTTGTTTGTGAATGAAACTGCCAACCAAGGCAATGTGGCTATTGAAATACGCAAAGATAGTTTTATGGTGAGCGAGCCTAAAGAAAACTGGGCAAGCTGGCGTAAACAGAAAAGTCGCCACATGAGCACGGGCAAGTATTATAAAGGCAGGCACCAATTTTGGTTAGGTGTGTTTTCTGTATCACATATTCTTTTTAATCTGTCGTTAATACTTCTTGTGCCTTTTATATTTATATATATTGATGGGGTTTATGTACATTACGATCAACTATTATATATGATGGCAGGAGCCTACGGATTTAGGCTATTGGTGCAGCTTTGTATCTATTATCCCAATATGAAAAAACTGAATGATACCCAGTTGATATTTTTATTACCCGTACTTGATTTGATGTACAGTTTTTATCTATTTGCATTTGGATTGGCAAGTTTATTTTCCAAACCCAAAACATGGAGCTAATCCATAAATATTTTCCAAACCTAACGGAAGAGCAACAGAAGCAGTTTGGCATGTTGCAAAAATTATATACCGACTGGAACGAAAAAATAAATGTAATTAGTAGAAAAGATATAGATTTTTTGTATGAAAAACATGTATTACATTCTTTAGCTATTGCCAAATTTATTAGCTTCAAGCCACTAACAAAAATTTTGGACATAGGCACTGGCGGTGGTTTCCCTGCTATTCCTTTAGCAATTATGTTTCCTCATATTGATATAGTAGCGGCAGATTCGATAGGTAAAAAAATTACCGTGGTCGAGAATATTGCTAATGAGCTGGAATTAAAAAATATCAGACCACAATATATAAGAGCCGAACAAATAAAAGAATCATTCGACTTTATTGTGAACCGAGCTGTGGAACCACTTGCAGAACTGCACAGGCACACTGCTAAACTTATCAATAAAAGTTGGTTTAATGATGAACCTAATGGAATTATATCATTAAAAGGCGGAGATTTAACCACAGAAATTAATGACCTAAAAAAATTGCCTTATTTCCATGTTAAAGTTCGACAAATTGCACTGAGCAAATATTTTGAAGAGGCTTATTTCGAAACAAAATTTTTAATATACCATAATACAGTACACAAATGATGTCCTTTATTAGGCTAATCCGGTTGCCCAATATTATAATTATTGTGTTTACGCAAGTACTGGCGGGCATCTGCCTGCACCCCATGGCACTGGGACTGCTAAAAGATTCTCATTTTTGGATTATTATACTTTCTACCGTAATGACCGCTTCGGCAGGTTATATTATTAATGATTATCTGGATGTAAATATTGACGAGATAAACAAACCCGATAAAGTAATAATTGGCACCAGTATTAAACGCAAACATGCCATTTTAATTCATATAACAATAAGTGTGATTGCAGTATTACTGATGGCCATAGTCTCTTATAAACTTGCTGTATTGGTATTGGTTATTGGCTTACTGCTTATCAAATATTCTTCCACCTTTAAAAAACAGATACTCATTGGAAATATATTTGTTTCCCTGTTTTGCAGCATGACCATTTTTATATTATATCTGTGGAATTCAACTATACATTTTAACCATGTTGTGGCGTACTCCGTTTTTGCTTTTATCACCACACTAAACAGAGAAATAATTAAAGACACCGAAGATATAAAAGGCGATAGAATGCAGCAGTGCCAAACCTTTCCCGTGGTTTATGGAATCAACAAAACTAAGAACTTATTATATATATTGAATGCCGTTATTTTAACTGCAAGTATTATATATTTCTACCAATTATTCGAGCGACATGATTACTATTATAAGCACATGGATTATGCAGCATTTGCTTATGCACTTATATTTATTATAGCACCCATGTTCTATATGATTTTTAAATTAATTGTGGCCAGAAAAGTAACAGAATTTGGGTACCTGAGTAAATTAAACAAACTTATTATGTTGAGTGGAATTTTGAGTATCCTATTTTTAATTCTGTGAACTATGAAAATTATTTTATCATCAAAATCACCCAGAAGACAGGAGCTCATTTCCAAACTCGATTATCCTGTAGCTATTGACCCCATTGACGCTGACGAATCATTCCCACTCGATTTACAAGCAGGAGAAATTGCTAGTTATCTTTCAAAAAAAAAATCGGATCATTATACAAAAGTAATAAACCCTGGTGAAGTATTATTAACTTGTGATACCATAGTATGGATTGAAAACAAAGTATTGAACAAACCCGAAACACTGGAAGAAGCCAAACAAATGCTTCAATTACTCAGCGGTAAAATGCATGAAGTATATACTGGGGTTACCTTAAAAACTGCAAAACAAACTATTACTTTTGCTGAGAAAACAGAAGTTTATTTTAAGACTTTGAGTAATGCCGAAATTAATTATTATGTAAACACTTTTAAGCCTATGGATAAAGCCGGAGCTTATGGCATACAGGAATGGATAGGCTATATAGGAGTTGAGAAAATAGTAGGATGTTATTACAATGTGATGGGCTTGCCGCTGAGCAGGGTTTATGGGGAATTGCAAAATTTATCTTCTTGAAAAATGAAGTTTGTCATCCTGAGTTAATCGAAGGATGAACAAAGTGAAGAGTGCTTTCCATGTCGCTCTTCGATGAACTCAGAGTGACAAAGTGTGGGTTAATTCTTCACCACCTTCTTAATGCATACATTACCTTTACTATCATTAAAGCGGATATAATATATACCTGGGGTGTAATTGGATATATTTATGATATTGCCCTCTAATTTTTGGTATGTGATTAATTTGCCTTGGGCATCTAAAATTGTATAATATAAATTTGAATAATTTTGTGCATTACCAACTTGTATATATTCCACTGCGGGGTTGGGGAATATAGTTAAGTCAATTGCGTTCTCAAATTTAGCAGTAGATTTAATAGCGAGAGGATTGCTCTGGAAAGGAACTTGGCGACCCAAATAAGCTCGTATCATAGGGGTTCCTCCCAAATCAGTTTTATTTGTTTTATGCCATTTGTTTAGCACATTATAATACAAATGTTGGTTGCCCACATCCGTTTTATAATTACGATCGAAACCTACATTCAGTACAAAATCTAACGTTTGCGACCAACCAATATAAAATTTGCCTTTGGGTAAAGAGATAGGTGTATCTAATACATAATTGGCAAAAGTATTCTGACCCAATTGATATGTGGGTCCATTAGCAACATCAATTGTTGTATATAATGAGTCGCTTGATGATCCTTGTGTTACACTTTTCCATATATGTATTTTGAATGGCTTGCCACTAACATTTGTTGAACTTTGATTAAAGAAAAAACTAACTGCCCATAAACTATCTGGCTCGTTCAAATTAAACTCCAACGCAATTTTACCTCCTCCATTTTCTAAACCATAGCCACATTCAGCGGTACCATCATCATAAGCTAGGTAATTGGCAAATACTGTTTGCCTATTTACCGTATCGTTTTCAGTATGTTTATCGCCAGTGAGGTTATGTGTCCATAAACGATTAATAATAACCGAGTCAGTATTTTGGGGATAGAAAGTTTTGAAATTATATAATGGATTTGCAATTGTTTTTTTAAGATTAGCGGCAAAAGCTGGTTCCAAATCATTTTTTATATATAGTGATTTATAATTCTTGTCTCTATAATTTTCAGCCCGATTAAAAAATAGTGGTACTTTATTAAAACTTTTAATGGTACATCTAGAGCTGTCTATAATTTCATTGGAAAAGTTATTATATAATTGAAACCACGGCATGGAATAATAATCATTCAACAAATTATTGGGAAGCGATGCATAAGCCACATCTGACTGGTTAGAATCGTTTACAAATTGGTGATTGTCTAATAACAAATAATCAAGGTGCCAATGGTTAGAGTTTCCTGTTTGTAGTGAGTAATTAATAAATCGGAACCTAAAGCCCTGATGCAGAAACATGGGGTCGGCCACATGTATATAATAATGTTTAAATTTTACAGGTAAACTTTTGCCTCCAATTTCCCAGGCTCTTTCCCATATTCCTTTATTATTATAAAACTCCAACGTTAAGCTATCTTGTGGGTCTCTTGGATTAGATAGCGGATCGATATCCAAACCCTGGGGCTGCATAAAAAATGAAAGATATAATGAGTCGTTTTTGGGGAACTGATATTTACTCAAATCAATAGCATGCGATTCTAAAGTATCGGAGCTGCCATAAGCCAATGAGATTCCATTATAAGGTTGCCCCAAATTGTTGAGATTATCGAACGTGGCCACACCATAAGTGGGTGGGTTTATAGCTGCGTCGTTATTAATAAATACATTATTGTTGCTCCAACGCTTTTGGTTGGGATATATAGCTGTACTGGTAAAGTCATCGAAAAATGGAAGGTTAAGCGTATCGATAGCTGAGCCACGTTCTTTTATGGGCTTGGGCCATGGATTATTGGGGTGAAGAAACACGTGTTCTTGTACAACCGCGTTTCTTTCCAATGGTCTATATGTTTGCTGTTGTGCTTTAATAGTGCACGCAAAAAAACAAAGTATGATAATAGTATATATCTTTTTTAAACTCATTTTATATAAATATCAATTTCAGTTCCCAGAGATATTTCCTTATTCTTTTTATAAGAGGGCTTTTGTTTCCAAATAGTTGCATCGGTGGTATCGGTACTGCTGGTTTTTTTAATTATACTCCCCATCTTCAAACCCAGCTCGTTTAGTTTGTCTCTGGCTTCGCTCAATGTCAAGTCGCTTAGGTCGGGGATATTAACCGACATATCGCTCAAGCTACTACTTTCATTTGTTTGGCTTAGCTTTGTTACTTCCACCACCAAATCAATTTTACTGCCTTTGGGCAATTCTATATCTTCCGAAATTTTACGTCCCCGATAAATTGCTTCTAATACCACATCATCGTATGTCCCTTTGCGTTCTATACGCCTTCCTAGCAACATTCCCATACCTTCTAAATACATTTTCACTTCACGACTGCTGCCTTTCAATTGTTCAATTTTCAACATTACCTGCGGCACCTCAAGAGCATTCACCGTAAGATATATAATTCTGCCCCTTTTTACTTTTTCATCAGCCAATGGGCTTTGCTCCACAATACTCATTCGTGGCATATTGTCCATAAAAACGGAGTCGCGTATTTGATATTTCAATTCGTTTTGCTCTATTATTTCAATTGCTTTTTTCAAGGTCACGCCCTTTAGGTCGGGCACTTTCATCTCTTCACCATGACGGGTAACATAGCTTAAAGTTATATTGGCGATAAAACCTATTACCACCAAAACTATTAAAGCTAATAATAGGTTTATCCAAAAGTAACGGGTAATGAAAAACTTAAGCCACATAATTCAATCTAACATGCAAAAAAAAGGACAAATTTCCAAATGTCCTTATACTTATTTTTTTAAACCGGAAATAATTAACCACAACAATTAAAAAATTGTTGATTATCAATACACCTGCTGCTTGATATGGGGTAGAAAGTATTATAAATGCAGGCTCTCTTTGCGGGCAAGTAATTGTTCTTGGGTATCTACATGCTCAGGGTCGGGCACACAACAATCTACAGGACAAACAGCAGCACATTGAGGCTCCTCATGGAAACCAACGCATTCTGTACATTTGTAGGGAGTGATATAATAAGTATCAGCTGATACGGGATCGAACCTATGCCCTGCCTCCACCTGTTCGCCATCTTTGGCAATGGTGCCAGCTACAGAAGTGCCATCCACAAAAGCCCATTCAGCACCCGATTCGTAGATTGCATTGTTGGGACACTCGGGCTCACAAGCTCCGCAGTTGATACATTCGTCAGTAATTTTAATAGCCATGGTTGTAAAAAATATTTTTGCAAAACTACCTGCATTTTTTCATTAATACAACACCGTATTTTGCAATTCTTTAAATTATATGAATTCTAAATTACACACACAAGCATTTATACAGCTGGGCAAAGCGATGGAGGCGGTTGAGCCCCCAATTTTAGAAGCCACTTTTCATCAGGCGTATACCAAAAATCAGTGGTTCACCCCAGGCAATTTGCAACAGGCTTGGAAGAATTATATAAAACTGTTTCAAAATGACATGGATAAATGGATGGCTCGCTATGATTTTTCTGCTGAAAGAAAAAGTTTGCATATTGGTATTGTGATGGCGGGAAATATCCCCATGGTGGGCTTGCACGATTTGGTTTGTGTGCTTGTATGCGGACATAAGGCAATAGTAAAACTGAGTTCGAACGATGAAGTTTTGATTCCGTTTATTATATCATTGCTCAAAGATATTTCTTCTGAATTATATAACAATGTTTCGTTTGTTGAAAAACTGGAAAACTATGATGCAGTAATCGCCACAGGGAGTAA
>JANYDJ010000018.1 GCA_025363675.1 Flavobacteriaceae bacterium
TACTTTTTGTGTAAAAAGTATTGCCCCCACGGCGAGTGGACGGCTTTAAAACAGATCATGTTGATCATAATTTTACGTAATAATATCAAAAAAAATACGGTACCCAAAAAGGATGCGAGCTAAACGCCTATTCCTATAAAAAAATCATATAGGCTGTCATTTGATGATATATTAGATTTTTGCAACATAAGTTCTGCAGTTTCGAAAGTATCGTTACCATTCCAATCGATATACATATATACTTGTTGGTTGGAATAGGCACCTACTTGTGCCGAGAAGTAAACAGTATCTCCCAAATTCAAACAAGTACCGGTGTTGTTAAAATTATCAAAATAAGTATCTGTTTTATTGTAAGTTACCGATCTTTGAAATTGACCTACTACATCCACTTTTACCACACCTATACCGCAACATTTATTGCTAGTATAAGGGGTTGCACATTGGCCACTGGCCTCTAAATTGATGGCCCCAACAACAAAAAGTATGATAGCTGTTAGGAGTTTTGTAAAATTATTTTTCATGTATGTGTTTTTATAAAAATTTTGTCAAATTTAAAGAATTTTTGTTGAATAAAAATATTTTTTTCTACTAATCTGTGATGAATAAACTGCGAAGCTCAGTTGCATCCTCGGGCTTCATTTTCCCGCTTAATATCAGCCTTAATTGGCGGCGACGCAAAGCCCCTTCAAATTTCTTTTTTTCTTCTTCTGTTTGTGGCTCAAGCTCAGGCACATTTATAGGGCTTCCATAACCATCTACAGCTACAAAAGTATAATAGGCTTCATTCGATCGGCGGTTTTCACCGGTTTGAATATTATCGGCAAACACTTCCAAATGTATCTCCATCGACGATTTAAATGAACGGGTTACTTTTGCGGTGATAGTTACCACATCGCCCAAGCGAATAGGTTCTTTAAATGAAACTGAATCGACTGAAGCGGTTACCACACTGCGGTTACAGTGCTTGCGGGCTGCAATAGCTGCACAAATATCCATCCAATGTAACAACCGCCCACCCATCAAATTGTTAAGTATATTGGTATCGTTGGGAAGGACCAGTTCATTCATTACTGTAATACTTTCGTGCGGGTATTTCTTTTGGTTGGACATGGTATAATTATTATATGTTTTAGGTATCGTTTTTTAGGGCTATATTAGTATTCATAACAACCAATATCAGGCAAATTAATTCGGTGCTTGCCATTTATATCGTAGGTTATCGGATGGTTATTATTGCCTGCTTCTATGCATGGTGAAGTTTTAGAAATGTTAAAATTATAGTTAACGTAATCCACAAACTCGGGTTCCTTATCCAATATATTATTTTGCCCCGAACTTAGCAGTGTGATAAGTGCAGAATTTTTTGCTTTTATTAAACAATTACTAATAGTGGTTGAGCCCACAGGGAGTTCTGTTACCAATATAATTTCATCATCTTGGTCGCCATATATTACACAGTTTTCAATATCGAAACTTAGTGGTGCTTTATAACTGATACTGCCCGCAACCACCTCTTTGTTGCTAATACCAAATTGTTCATTCTTGCGATTGAACATGGTATTATAGCTTGCAAAAGTGCAATTATAAAAATCGTAAGTACCGCCCGCTAACCCTGCAAGTGTATATTGGCCGCAGTTGGCCACCAAGCAATTGGTTGCTTGCACGCTGCCCATAAAACAATAAATACCCGCCAATGAATGGTTACGTATTTCTACCCCCTCCAAGGTAACATTATATTTTCCTGAGATGGGTATCGAATCAATCTCGACCCCTATAGTAGCATTTTTTATGATTGCATTCTTTATAGTGTTACCCGTACTTCCTACCATAAAACGGATACCCCGCCACTGGTTCGATTCGTTGCGATAACTGTTTTGCAAACGATCACCTTCAAATACTACTTTGGCATTTGTATCGCCCTGCACTTTCAATGTTCCCTGCACAAATATTTTTGAATTATTATGCGAATATATATGCACCCCTCTGCCTATTGTTAGTGTAGCACCAGGACTAACCAATACAGAATTATATATCACATAAGGTTTTAAATAGTCGTTCCACTTCACATTGCCAGTTAATACAGAGTCGTATAAATAATGGGCATCCTGACCCCAGCATACCAACTTCACATTTTTTAAATCATTGGTATTGTCGAACAGAATGGAGTCTGTTATCACCAGCGGATTGTTCTGGTTTGTTTGGTCGGGGTAAGCTTCTACAAATATAAAAAGGCTGTCTTTGGCCCTAATCACTACCTTGTCAACCACCGGCCCGCTGCGTCCATCCACATTCATACGAAAAGGTGAGGTGCCGCCACCGCCAAGCCTTACACGGGTAGTGATAGCATAATCTTCATGATTATATACTATCAAATATTGATACATTGATGGCGGATTGCCGTTGCCCATTTTAGTAAAAACGGTATCAAACATTAAAGTATCTGCTGAAAAACTGAGCGAAAAATTACTTGCCAACACTTTTTCCTTTTTGCAGCCGCCCCAAAACAAGGGCATCAGCAAAAACACAACTGTTATTATAATAAGTGCCCCAAGGCGATTAAATTTAACCATGTAATAAGAGTGCAAATATATCTGAACATTAGCAAAGACCCATAAAAACTAAAAAGGGTTGCATAAGGGATGGGCAGATTTTTTTTTTTGACAACCCTATTTGTGTTGGACCATAACCAAGCTGTCAAATTTTAGTATGCCTTTGTCCACATTGTACACAATATTTTTAATATGCATGCGTTATATACTTATACCGGTAAGTTAAATTTGCAGCATCATATATGGGAATAAAAAGGTTTTTCATTTTATTAAATATGGCTGTGCTCAGTTTTGTAGCAAAAGCACAACCCGTTGCACCCAAATTCTCTGACCGTATGTTAGAGAAGCCCAACCTCTATACCTCGGAACTGGAAGCTATTTTTAAAGTATCAGAAACTAAAAAAGTATATACCCGAAACCTCAAAGATATGGTGGTGCTTGAGAATGGGTATGCTCAATACAAAATAAAAAACGTTAAAGACTGGCTGATGCTAAAGGAAGAATATCAGGCCCACACTATTGATGTAGTATATACTAAATATCCCAAAGATCGCGAGTTTTGGCTCACCGACTATCACGAACTACTGGTTAAAAGACTGAAAGAATTATTTATATTCGACTCGGCACTTAATGATGCAAATATTAAATTTAATATCATACTTCAAACCTCGTGCGAAACACAGGACGAGGCCAAAGCCATGTTTCATGGTTTCATTATACGCTATGCAAAACGTAAGGCCAAGCCCGTGCCAAAGCCCGATGCGGGCATGACACCCGTGCAAAGGGTAGACAGATATTTGGTAGAAGTGGGTGGGCTGCAAGATTCTTTTGTTTGGCGTACCTTATCAGAACATCCCAGTTGGAAAAATGCGTTGGTGGTAATGGATATGACGGGTAGTATGTATCAATATTCACCACAAGTATTGCTATGGCATTTAAAAAATGCAGGAGCAAGTGGAATTAAATATCTGTGTTACTTTAATGATGGTGATAAAAAACAAGAGAAAGACAAAGTAATAGGTGCTACTGGTGGTATTTATTTTATTGAAGCTGCCAAGGCCGAAAAAGCTTCGCGTATGTTATATACCGTAATGCGGGCGGGCTATGGCGGTGAAACCCTCGATGAGAATGATTGTGAAGCTATAATAGAAGCCGAAAAACATTTCGATGGGTATGATGAACTTATATTGGTGGCTGACAATACGCCTATTAGAGACTATGAGTTGGTATCAAAAATAAAACACCCAGTCCGTGTAATACTTACTGGCTGCGAGTGGGGTATAAATGTTGAATATATAAATCTTGCTTACCGAACTGGGGGAAGTGTATATACTATTAATGATGATATAAATGATATACTTTCCAAAGTGCAAGATGGGGTGCTTGCCATTGGTCAAAACAAATATAGACTTAATACAAAAACCAATCTTTTTGAGTGCCTCGATCAAGAGAGCTGCGATTATCAATATCGCAAAGAAACCGAGGCTGAGCAAGGAAATATAGCTGCCCTGCGTCGCTCGCCTGTAGGTAAAAAAATGGCCAAGCCTATTAAAGGTCAAAAACTAAATGGTAAAAAAAGTAAGAAGAAAGGTTTTTGGGCACGACTATTTGGAGGAGGTTAATTGTAGTTTTATATATAGAAATTTCTAATCCCAAACTTTTGTTCCCTCGGAGCAATTCTGGCAAATAGAAATATTTTTTCTGCCCCCTAAAATTTTTGAACGGAATTCTTGATAAGCTTTCCCTTTCCATATTTTAGAAAAACTTTGGCTGTTCAAATCTCCCATCCTGTTCTCCGCATCTTTATCAAAACAGCAAGGCACCACTTTGCCATCCCAAGTAATCACACATCCCTGCCACATCCGCCAACAATGGTCCATCATATTATTTTTTAAGGCAAACCCATTGGTATGCACTTCTTCGTAGCGACTATATCTAGCATCGTCTGGTATAAGGTCGCTGCCATTTTCATAATCATATATCTGAGCAGTTTTTATAGCCCAGTCTACCTGGTATGATTTTGCCAAATCTTTAAAAGCAGAAATCTGATGTTCATTATGTTTGAAAACTATAAACTGCCATATAATATGTGGCGTTTTACTTTTTAATTTCTTTTTCCAGGCCACCAAATTTTCTGTCGACTGTAATACTTTATCTAGGTTCCCTCCTACTCTATATTCTTTATAGGTTTCTTGGGTGGTCCCATCTATTGAAATAATCAATCTATCCAACCCTGATTTTACCGTGTCTGCTGCCATCTGCTCGGTAATATGATGTGCGTTGGATGATGTTGCAGTATATATTTTTTTCTGATTGGCATAACCCACAAAATCTAAAAAATCTGGATTGAGATAAGGCTCCCCTTGAAAATATAATATAAGGTAAGTAAGCCTAGGAGCTAACTGGTCTATGGTTTCACGAAACATAGCGGGCTGCAGCATTCCTGTAGGTCGCGAAAATGAACGCAGGCCACTGGGGCATTGCGGGCATCGTAAGTTGCAGGAGGTAGTGGGCTCAATAGAAGCACTAACAGGCATTCCAAAATGAAATGATTTTTTAAACAGTTTTGATAGATGAAAACTAAACCAAACTTGAACAAGATTCCATAACCTGAGGGCATTATATTTTCTGATATAATTGAGGCTATCGTTAAATCTTATATTCACGGGTCAAAGATATACTTGGTGCCTAGAAATAATAACTTATCGCTGCAGTATTTTTTAAATAAAACAAGAGCCGCAGGAAACATTATTGAGGTAGTTTTGTTTCCATCGTGTATTTTTGCAACCCTTAAATATCAAGGGGTTCACAATGTGACAATATTTAAAACTCTGATTTTCAATATAAAATATTAATTTATGGATGGGTTTAAAAATTTTACATTTCGCTTACTTGTAAATACGGTTCGCATAAATACTCCAAATAACAACACGCATTTATAAATTTTTTTGCCCCACGTTTTGGAAAAAGATACAAAAAATAAAATACTTGAAGGTGCCGAATCCATTTTTATGAAACTGGGGGTAAAAAGCACTACTATGGATGATGTGAGCCGGGAACTGGGCATCAGCAAAAAAACTTTATACCAGCATTTTTCTGACAAATCCGACTTAGTAAAACAAACCGTTGACCATACTTTTAGTTGCGAAGAAGCTTATTTCAGCAATCTACATTCTGAAAAGAAAAACCCAATAGATGAAGTACTTTGTATTGTAAAACGGGTAAACCAAACCATGAGGCATGTGAACCCGATGACGATTAATGATCTTAAAAAATATTATCATGAAAGTTGGAAAAGATTTGATGAGCACAAGCGAAGTTTTATTGCCAAAATGGTTAAAGCAAATTTAGATAGCGGAGTTGAAGAAGGATATTATAGAAGCGACATCAATACCGAAATAATTTGCCGACTATATGTTGAAATGATTGGACTAACCGTGAACAATGAGTTATTTCCCGATCATGAATATAGTTTCCACGATATATACCTCGAATTTATCACCTACCATCTTAGAGGTGTTTGCACCCCAAAAGGAATTAAATATTTAGAAAATAAAATAAAACAGTTATGAAAAAACTGATACTAATAGCATTAGCCTATTTATCTATCAATGCCAGTAAGGCACAAACAACGGAAGAAAATTTCTCGTTGCAAGAAGCAATTGATTATGGTAAAAAACATAATCCCAACCTGCTTAATTCCAAACTTGATGCTGACAAATCGAAAGAGCAAGTAAAAGAAATTCGCTCTATTGGATTGCCGCAAATTAGTGGTAGTGTTCAGTGGAATGATTTCTTAAAACTTCCTGCCAACTTTATTCCCGGAGAATTTGTGGGAAAACCGGGTCAGTATGTTAAGCTAACTTTTGGAACTACGCATCAAATAACAGCTGCTATAACTGCTAGCCAGTTAATATTTGACGGATCGTATTTGGTGGGATTAAAAGCTGCAAAAGAAGTTGCTATACTATCGCAACAGATGATTACTAAAAGCGAAATTGATGTAGAATCGAATATTACAAAAGCATATTATGGAGCTTTAATTTTAGCTGAGAATATAAAATTGGTAACTGAGAATTTGAGCAGAATAGAAAAGCTGTTGTTCGAAATGAAACAGATGAACAAAAATGGTTTTGTAGAATCGTTGGATGTTGACAAATTAGAACTTACTTTATCTAATCTTCAAATTGCAAAAGCCAATTTAGAAAACTCAAAAGAGATTGCTTATAAAGCTATCAAATTGCAAATGGGATATGATGTTTCTAATCCTATTATACTTATTGATAATTTAGAAAAACTATATATGGGTGATATGGCAGAAATGGCAAGTGCCGATTTCAATTTGCAAAGTAGAATTGAATATAAACTTTTAAAAGAACAACAAATATTATATACACTTGATAAAAAACGCTACCAGTATGGATACCTACCCAATTTGGTTTTAATAGGATCATTGCAAGATGCGTTGAACAGGAATAATGATAATCTATTTAAAACAAATCCACAACTTCCCTGGGTACCATCAGCATTGGTTGGTATTAAGCTGGGTGTACCCATTTTTGATGGTTTTCAAAAACAATCGAAAATAGCTCAAGCCAATATACAATTGAAGAGATTGCAAAATGATTCTGCAAATCTTTCTAACGCTTTAAACTTAGAATTTTTTGCCGCCAAAAGTAAATATCAAAATGCCATCAAGATGCTCGAATTACAAAAAAGAAGCAAAGATTTATCA
>JANYDJ010000041.1 GCA_025363675.1 Flavobacteriaceae bacterium
GCGAGGGCAGCGACAAACAAAGCAACTGCTCCAAGTAAAAGCAAAAGTAAATAAAAATGCCCTTAATCTTTACGACTAAGGGCATTTTTATTATATTATATACTCCGATTATTTATTCGCTTCAAACGCTTGCTTAATCAAGAAACTTATATATTGTCTGTGTGCTGTTGTTTCTTTATTTACTGGTGTGGCACCCACGGCTGGGGCGGCCCCCATCATACCATTGATACTTTTTAGTGATTGATATACTGCAGCTTTTGCTACAAAATCGCTGCTAAATGTAGCCAACATATCTGCTAAACGGGTAACATAAGCAGTCTGCAAATTTTGGCGAACTGTATTCACATTTCCGCCTTGGTCATCTTTAAAAATAGCATTGGTCAATTCGCCCATCATATCACTAACTGTATATTTATTTCCATACTGGCGACTATCAGTTAAGCGACGCAAAGTATTACTGCTTAACAAATGTCCGAGTACGCCTATTTGTATATTTAATATACGTGAATGTATTTTAGGGTCTTCTGTTGCACCAAAGAAATTGAATCCCCTGCGTTGCATTTGCAGGTATGGATATAAACTTTGGGCAGCATCAAAAGCATCGGGGGCGAATATATTTTTGGCCAATATACTCATGGCTTTCTTTTGATCTGCTACTGCTACAGGTGTATAGGGTTGGGTAGAGCCTACCTGGCCTACAAATCCTCTGTTAACATAAACACCTCCCACATAACGGCTCACTACGGTTGCAGCACCATTCATCTCGCCGGTTAGTATCAAATATCCTTGACGAAGCTCTTGATAACTTTGCCCGGGTTTATTATACTTTTCTTTGAGTCCCAACATATAAGTATTTACCAATTTGAAACGGTTGGATGAATATCCTAAAACATCCCTACTCATATCATTTACATTTACTCGGGGGTCGATACCATTAAAAGGACTACGCATATCATCGGCATCATTACCAAAAATAAGCAAAGTATCATTCGATTTTTCTAATATTTGCGTAAGTCTTCTTTCTTCATTTGCGGCATTATCATCGGCAGTGCTATATGCATATTCTATTGCCCAGTTATCATAAGGGCCGGGTTTATTGGTAAAGTACAATCCTTGTTTGGCTTTATCGGCAGCTAGGTTAACGGCGGGGTAGTCCATTACGGATGCAGTTAATCCCAATTTGTCAGTAATTGTTTTATCATTTAGTTGATCGGGCCAAAGCATTTGGCTGGCTTTCATATTATGATTCAATCCCATGGTATGTCCCATTTCGTGCAATACCAAATAATATAAACTTTGTTTGATATATTCTTGCACGTCCACTTCCGATGCACCGCGGGCGGCCAAAGCAGTACGACCCAAAATCATATTATGTTGCATCGATTCTCCCAACTGGCAACAATGTTTTCCTTTCAAGTCATTTTCTGTTTGTTCGCTTTCCAAATTCAAACCTGATGCATTGAAAAGTTTTTCTTGTTTCAATCTGTTGGTAACAAATATATATTCAAGCATAATATCGGCACCCATTATTTGGCCTGTTCTGGGGTTCACAAAACTTGGGCCGTACCCACCAAAAGGAGGATTGGGAGAGGAGGTCCAGCGTAACACATTATATCTAATATCGCCAGCATCCCAGGTGGCATCATCGGGCTGTTCGTTAATTACAATGGCGTTTTTAAAACCAGCTTTTTCAAAAGCCAAATTCCAGCGTAGTCCAGCTTCTTTAATAATAGGGCGGAATTCCTTTGGGGTGGTATTTTCAATCCACCAGGTAATGGGCTCAACGGGTTCGCTTATGCTTGCACTGGGGTCTTTTTTTACTAAATTCCAACGATGTATCATATCTTTATAAGGAGTGGGCGACGATGAAGTCATATCCTCTACCTCGGTACTAAAATATCCAACTCTGGGGTCATCGCGGCGTGGTTTAAAACCGTTAGCAGGCATTTCTATTAAGGTATGTTGCAAACGCACGGTTACCGAACGGGCATCGGCTACCTCGCTTCCACCACCATTAGTAGGCATAGGATTATCATATACATAGTCAACAATTACATCGGTATTATTTGGATAATTGTGGATAGAAACATATTTAGATTTGTCCTTATTTAATCCACCCAAACTAAAGAAGAAGGAAGCAAAAGGGCCACCTGAAGGAGATGGCTTTACTTGGTGCAATGCCTCGCCCATAAATATACTACTGGCATCGAGCAAATATTCTTCCTTGGCAGTATCATACACAGTAACTTTTAAACTGGCCAATACAGCATCACTCACATTGGCATCAGCCGATTTACTGATGGCGTTTTGAGGATCGAAATAGAAGTTGGTATTTTTGCTGATAAACTCAATTTTATCATAGTATTTTCTGAGGCCGAACACACGATTATCTCTAAAGTTTCCACGATTGTGGCCGGTTTCCACCAACCCGTTTTCGGTATATGCAAAGTAGATATATTCTTTATCAATTTGGGTTTTCTTTATCGACATCCAAATATTTCCATTGGTGGTATCTTGATAAAGATTAAATAGGCCTTCGAATTTTTTACAAGGTTTTACCTTTTCATCAAAAGTATTTTTCTTTTTTTCATCAGGTTTCGAAGGTTTTTCATCGGTGGCAAATAGGCTTCCGATATAGAAGCAAAAGATTAATGTGTAGATAATTTTTTTCATGATTGGTTGTTTAAAATTAATATTTTTTTTTGAATTAACAAGGCTACAAATTTAAGTACGTATTTGTTTTAAATTTTACAAATAAAAAAACCGCCACTAGGACGGTTTTTTTATTTTTTTTATGATGTTAATTGGCAGAAACGGCCTTTTTCTTTTCCTCGTTTACTAATGCGGCCCATTGTAATAAATATCCGTTTTTGAAATAGTTAAGTTTGTTCATGTCTACTAAAAATCTTCTGCAATTTTCACGCGGATGAATGTCACGGCGTTTCATAAAATCTGTATTGGCATACGAAGCTCCAATTTTAGTGAGTGCTTCTCCTTCGGTTAATTTAGAAGTAGATTTAAGTAATGATGATTGCATTAAAATGCTGCATGTAGCAACATACCGTCCTATTTGGCCAAACAATATGTCAAATTCATAGGTCATATCTATTTGAAAAAGATGATTGCCATCTGGGGCTAATAATAAAATTGCGGGGAGAATTAATATCTCGTGCTTTTTTGCAAACGTGGTTCCAAATTCATTGGCAATATCACCATTTATACAGAAGTATCTAGAACTCACAAATTTTCTTAGTGAATCGCTCGCCATAATTTCGCGGGTAAACTTTTTGCTGGTGTAGCAATGTTGCGAATGTATATATATTAAGATAGGTTTGTTTTCTCTTTTTGCATAAGGAATAACTCTATCCAATCCTTCTTTCGACATGTAGCTCAGCCCTCTGGTTTCGGAGTATGCTTCAGAGGTAAAACAGATAATAATTAATACAATAAATATATTGCGTACTTTCATTTTTTTAATTTAACGGTACAAAAATAGGGTTGATTTTTTAACTAAACACACCTTTTAACGAATGGTATTATATTTTATGTGAGTGGTTTAATATTTTATTCAATCCATATTTTCGAGGGATTTAAGATTGCATTGGGATCAAAAGTTTTTTTAATAGATTTATAAATTTCAATAATTTCGGGCTTTATAAATTTTTGGAAATAAGGAATTTGAACATGACCTATTCCATGTTCTCCCGATATAGTTCCGCCAAGTTCAAAGCATTTGGCGAATATTTGGTCAATCGCTTTTGGTATGGTATGCTCCCAATAGTGGTCATCTAAATTATCTTTTAAAATATTGATATGTAAATTACCATCGCCGGCATGTCCATATATAATAGTTCTAAAATTATATTGCAATTCTATTGACTCTATGGTTTCCAAAAGCTCTGGTAAATAATATCGCGGTATAACTGTATCTTCTTCTTTATATATATTATGGTGCTTTGCGGCCTCACCTATACTGCGACGTATTTTCCAGATATTTTCTTTTTGCTCTGCACCATCAAAAGTATATATTTCGAGGCAATTGTGGGCATATAATATTTCGGAGGCTTGCATGGCTTCCTCTTCTAAAGTAAGTTTATGATTGCCATCAAATTCAATAAGTAAAAAAGCTTTCGATTGAGGTGGGTACTCCAAAGTTTTATTTAGAAAAGACAATGATGTTTGCAATGCTCTTTCAGTAATAAACTCGCAAGCAGAGGGAGTGAGGCCGGCCTGAAAAAGCTTCGCTACATTTTTGCAGGCATCTTTATTATTTTCAAAACAAGCCAGCATTAAATAATCGAAGCGGGGTAGGGGAATTAATTTTAAGACAATTTTAGTTACGATGCCCAAGGTGCCCTCGCTGCCTACCATTAATTGTGTGATATTATAGCCTGTTGAATTTTTTAGCACATTGGCTCCTGTATTTATAATATCGCCATTTGCCAACACTACTTCCAAATTAAGTACATAGTCTTTGGTAGTTCCATATTTTACAGCCTTTGGGCCACCGCTGCTGTGGGCTATATTGCCACCCAACGAACAGGAGCCTTTACTTGCAGGATCGGGCGGGTAAAAGAGATTTTTTTCTTTTACTACGTTTTGTAATTCTTCATTTATCACTCCAGGTTCTACTATAGCTTGAAGATTTTGTTCATCTATGAGTATAATATTGTTTAATTTTTTTAGATTGAGTACTACGCCACCCCGCACTGGCAATGCACCGCCCGACAGGCCTGTGCCCGCACCACGAGTAGTGATGGGGATGAGCTGTGTATTGCAATATGTGGCAATTCGGCTTATCTCAATAGCATTGGCGGGTATTATAACTACCTCGGGCAAAAAAGATAAATCTTCGGTATAATCTTTTGAATTTATTTCCAGTGTTTCGGCATCAGTATATACATGCTCTGCTCCAACCAAGGATTTGAAAATTTCTATATCTGCTGAAGTGATTTTTTTATACATTTGCTAACATGCAAAAATATATATAATGGAGATGATATTTACCTAATAAAAATTAACATTTATTCTGTTGCTTTTTCTTCAATAACTTCGCGGCCTATATATGTTAAGGACTTCGCTACTTATATTAATTTCTTTGTTGATAAATTCTTGTTTCAAACAGTTTATCAAATCGGATAAAAAAATTGCGGAACACTATAATAGTCGCTCTATTAAACCTACTTATCATATATTAGATACTTTGGGGCTAAAAATACACTATGCAACTGTTTGTACCGATAGTTCACTTCCGCTGCTAATAATGGTTCACGGTGCTCCCGGTGCTTGGTATGGTTGGCTTCCTCAATTAGATGATACAGTTCTGCAAAAGAATTTCAGAATGCTTGCTTTGGACAGACCAGGTTATAACAAATCTCGCCAAGGCAGAATGGTAAATGATATCGACAGCCAAACTATGATAGTGAACAAGCTAGTGGAAATGCATAAAGAGGGAAAGAAAGCTATCATAATGGGGCGATCGTATGGCAGCCCAATAGCCTTGATGGCAGCAGCACAATATCCAGATAAGGTAGATGCACTTGTACTTATATCATCGGCTACAGATTCGGCCTCTGAAAAATATTATTGGTTTTCGAAACTGGGAAAAAAAAAGTTTGTAAGATGGTTACTTCCTACCTCCGTTAATTCTGCAACCGATGAGAAATATGCCCACCCACTGCAATTAGGCAAAGCAAGAGAATATTACTCCAAAGTAAAATGTCCCTCGGTTATTATTTACGGAGACAAAGACTACGTGGCTTATAATGCCAATTCAATAAAACTAGATTCGGAAATGGTGGGCTGCCCCCATAAATTAATTTGCATAAAAGGTGCCGATCATTTTATAGCGGTTAAAAAACCAGAAATTGTGAGAGATGAACTACTAGGCTTATTGCCTAAGCTTGGACTCTTAAAAAAATAAAACTGCCTATTACGGACATACAATCTCGCCCTCCGCAGTTTTCTCCCCTTTTTCACTTTTGGCAGTATATTTATAAGTGCCAGGTTTTTTCATTAAAGAAGTTTTGTTGCGAAAAGCAATGTCTATAGCCCCCCCGTATTTACCGTTTACAAAGATGATGACCTTGCCGCAATCGGTACAGTCGCAGCTAAACTCAATCATATCAAACTGGCTTTCATCAACCATGTGGGTCGATTTATCGTCCTTTTGTTTGGTGGCAGTTACTTGTAAATCGAGTGTGCCTTCATGCAGTTTGAAACTACTGATACTTGCAGTTATTGCAGCAGCTATAATAATATATGCTAATTTCATGATTGTAATTATTTGGTAGGTTTAGGGGCCTTTGGGGTTTTAGGTTTGGGAGCATCCTTCTTCGGTTTTTCAGGCTTACGCAAGGTAATAAATTTAGTGCCTGTTACTCTCACTGTTGTTCGCCTATTTGCTTGGTGTTCATCATCGGTGCAGGTAACTGAAGGTAAATAGCCTTTCTCTTTTTCGCATGCACAATCGTTCACCAAATAAGTTTCGCCATATCCCTTGGCAGTTAACCTTTCTTTTTCTACCCCATTACGAATAAGATAATCTACAGCAGAATCGGCACGACGTTGCGATAGATTGATGTTATATTCATAAGTAGCACGACAGTCAGTATGAGAACCAAGCTCAATGGTAATTTTCGGATATTTGTTCAGAATTCCTATTAGCGAATCCAAAATTAAAGCAGCATCAGGACGAATGCGGGCACTGTCCAAATCATAATAAATTCCAGGAACGGTAAATATATTTTTGATATCCAATTCGTTCAAACAAAAATCTTGACGAAGGGTTGTAGATACTTCAATACCTTGGGTAGATACTTCTTCCACTTTACTATCAATATATAAATCTTCGCGTTTTTGGGCAAACAAACTATACTCGGCATTGGGTTTTAAATCGCATTTGGTTTTATATTCACCTTTTGAATTGGTAGTAACTGTAAGCACTTCACTATTAATACTATTGTTGATAGTTACGGTAGCATTGGCAATAGGCTCGCCACCCACACATGCGGTAACTTTACCCACCAAACATATTTCCATAGGCAATAAATAGAAGCGATATATATCGTCGCCACCTTTGCCACCAGGTCTGTTAGAAGTGAAATATCCGGTCTCTCTTGTTTTGTCGCAAATTAAGGCAAAGTCATCTCCGCCTGTGTTTATAGGCCATTTCATATTGCGTGGTTTGGTCCATTCTTTACCAACACCTGCTGAAAAGAAAATATCCATACCGCCCATTCCTGGGTGACCATTGGAAGCAAAGAACAAAGTTCCATCTTCGTGTATCCAAGGGTAAACTTCATCTTTAATAGTATTGATTGTTGGTCCACAATTAACAGGTTCGCCCCAGTCTTTTGTTTTTTTGTTATAGCGAACAAACCAAATATCCAACCCGCCAATGCTTCCTTCCATATCACTCACAAAATAGAGTGTTTCACCATCAGGCGAGATAGAAGGATCGGTACATTGATACAAGCTATCGTTGTTGAAGTTAAGTAACTCAGGTGCCGCAAATTCTTTTCCATTATCTTCACATGAGTATACTTTGCAGCGTTTCTCTTTTCCATCACGACCATTGCAAATCGTTAAATATATTTTACCTTTTTTATCTGCTTGGCATGAGCCATCATTAAATTTTGAATTAACCTTACCCTTTAAAACCACAGGGGGTTTCATTTGTGCTGTTTTAAGATTGATGGTAGTAGAATAGATATCGGAGAAACCGCCCGAAGTCCATGGATACTTTATACTTCCTACGCCACCGGGCCTATCAGTAGTAAATAAAATTTGGTCTTTTTTGTAATAAGCCGGGGCATAATCGAAGTAACGGGTATTGATTACTTTGCAATTTTCGATACGGTACTTGGGTTTGTCCTTTTTCCACTTAAGGGCTTGTTCGCTACCAGCTATCATTACATCGGCAAGACTATCTTGCGGATTTAATTTTTTATAGTTGTTAAATTCTACAATAGCCTGCTCATAATGCTCATTCAGCATCTCGATGCGGCCAATATAATAACCAATCAGTGGGTCTGCGTGCTCTTGTTTAATTGCTGTGCGGAACCACTTTTCCGCATCTTTAAAATTGTCAGCTTTATAAAACGCTTCTGCTGCACGGTAAGCAGCTTCTGCACGTTCGGGCTTGGTTTTAGCTTTGCTGTATACATTCTTGTATACTTTGGCAGCTTCTCCATAAGCCAAACTCTCTTCTAATAATTTACCTTTTTGAATAGTATCCTTACCTCCACCACAACTAAATCCGAAGATCACTAACGCAATCATCATAATTGCAGATTGCTTGAGCGTTATTTTTGTCATTTTTAAAAAAGTCAGTTTTTGAGTCCTTAAATCGGGTGTCAAATTTGGGGTAAGAATTGCCACAAACAAAATTTTATGATTGAACAAATTTAAAAAAATGTTCATAACACGCTGCATCCTTTGATAATTCATGGTTTTAGTACTTTGGTCAAGTAAAAAATATTTCCATAATTTTGTTTTTAAACATCAAATACAACTAAATTTGTACAGCCATGACTCATCAATCACCCCTTAAAGTTGCCTGTCTCGTCTTAATTTTTATAATCACCTCATCTTTTACTGGAGGAAATAGCTCAGTAAAACTAGCCAGATTAAAATATAGTGGAGGTGGCGATTGGTATGTGAGTCCAACTGCTTTGCCTAATCTTATTCAGTTTTGCAACCAGAACTTGGGAACTAATATAGCTGAAGATGAAGACCCTGTGGAAGTAGGCAGTCCCGAGATTTTTAATTATCCTTTTGTACATGTTACGGGCCATGGTAATATATTTTTTACCGATACCGAAGCCAAGAATTTGCGTAACTATTTGATAGCAGGTGGTTTCTTAAATATTAACGACAGTTATGGTATGGATAAATTTATCAGACGCGAAATGAAAAAGGTTTTTCCTGAACTTGATTTTATCGAGCTACCCTATACACATGCACTCTATCATTCTGCATATGATTTCTCGACCGGACTCCCCAAAATTCATGAGCATGACAATAAACCCGCACAAGGTTTCGGAATTATATATGAAGGACGCTTAGTATGTTTCTATAACTACGAGTGCGACCTAGGCGACGGTTGGGAAAACCCCGAGATTCACAAAGACTCACCCGAAAAAAGATTGAAAGCTTTGCAAATGGGTGCTAATATTATAAAATATGCTTTTGGAAATTAAGAATTAGTCGTTAGTCAGATAGTCGTTAGTCCGCGAAGCGAACCAATAATAATAATATCGACTAACAAACTAACGACTATCTAACTAACGAGTAACAAACT
Organism: Flavobacteriaceae bacterium; assembly: GCA_025363675.1. Classification (GTDB taxonomy): domain Bacteria; phylum Bacteroidota; class Bacteroidia; order UKL13-3; family UKL13-3; genus CANJUD01. The sequence continues at coordinate 9,305 of JANYDJ010000041.1, forward strand.
AACGACTATCTAACTAACGAGTAACAAACTAACGACTA
>JANYDJ010000044.1 GCA_025363675.1 Flavobacteriaceae bacterium
TAAATCGTAAATCGTAAATCGTAAATCGTAAATCGTAAATCGTAAATCGTAAATCGTAAATCGTAAATCGTAAATCGTAAATCGTAAATCGTAAATCGTAAATCGTAAATCGTAAATTAATCTTAGCTTTGCATCTCCAATGAAAAACCTATTATTATCATTACGGTTAATGGGCGAGGGTGTATTATTCGCTTTCCAAAGTTTGTGGCTCAACAAGCTGCGATCATTGCTGTCAGTGCTTGGAATCACTATTGGTATATTCTGTATTATATTGGTTTTTACTATTACAGATTCTATGGTTAGCAATATAAAAACAAGTATACAAAGTTTGGGTAATGATGTAGTGTTTGTACAAAAATGGCCCTGGACTTTTGGTCCTGAATATCCTTGGTGGAAATATATGAACAGGCCCCAACCACAGAAAGAAGATTTGGAAAAACTGGAAAAAAAAATAGGTCACATGGCATTTTCTGCTTTTACGGCAAACCTTGCCCCACGTACACTTGAGTGGAATTCAAATTCAGCAGAGGGAGTGAGTATTACCGCAATTTCTTATTCATATAAAGAAGTAAAAAATTTGGAATTTAAGTCGGGCAGATATTTTACAGAAGCAGAATCGAAAGGGGGAAGGGCAGTGGCTTTGATAGGAGCAAATTTGGCCGCAAGTTTATTTGGCGATGGCGACCCCGTAGGAAAGATTATAGAGATGAAAGGAAAAAAATTGCGGATTACAGGGGTATTCAAAAAGGAAGGCGAAAGCATGTTGGGCAATAGTTTGGACAATCAACTAATGATACCGATGGAATATGCAATGGGCTTTGCCAATTTGAATCAAGATAACCGCAACCCTACTATTTTGGTTAAAGGCAAAGGTATAGGATTGGATCAATTAGAAAACGAACTGCAGGGCGATATGCGTGCTATCCGGCATTTGAAACCACAAGATGAACCCAACTTCGCACTCAATAAAATAACATTGTTAACTTCTACACTCGAAGGTTTTTTTGCAGCACTTACTATGGCAGGTTGGCTTATTGGCGGTCTGTCAATTTTGGTCGGTGGATTTGGCATTGCCAATATTATGTTTGTTTCTGTTAAAGAAAGAACCAATCAAATAGGGATACAAAAATCATTGGGAGCAAAAAATAATTTTATATTATTACAGTTTTTAGCTGAGTCGGTTGTGTTGAGTTTGTTGGGCGGTTTTATTGGTATATTATTAGTTTGGCTGCTCACCCTAGCTTTTAAAAATGCCATGCCTTTTGAAGTGAGTTTGGGATTAAACAATATATTAACCGGAACTTTTGTTTCTATTATAATAGGTGTGGTGTTTGGAATTATACCCGCCTATAATGGTTCGAAACTTGATCCTGCGGAGGCGATAAGAACGGGAATATGATACAGTTGCGAGTTGTGGGTTATGAGTTGTGAGACCATACGGCAGCAATTATAACATAATCAGACGTCAGCTCCTCACAACTCACAACTGGCAACACACAACTTATATGAACACAATAGAACAAAAATTAGAAGCTTTTAAACGCATACTCACCATCATGGACGAGCTACGTGAACAGTGCCCGTGGGATAAGGAACAAACCTTTGAAAGCCTGCGTGCAAATACCATTGAAGAAACTTATGAATTGTGCGAGGCGATTATTTCCAATGATATGTTGGAGATAAAAAAAGAGCTGGGCGATTTGTTATTACATATCGTTTTTTATAGCAGAATTGCCAGCGAAACAAATACTTTTGATATAGCAGATGTAATACATTCATTATGCGAAAAATTAATAAACCGTCACCCACATATATATGGAGATGTGCAGGCAGACGATGCCGAAAAAGTGAAACAAAACTGGGAACAAATTAAATTAAAAGAAGGGAATAAATCTGTATTGGGTGGAGTTCCTAATTCATTGCCATCTCTTGTGAAAGCCTATCGCATGCAGGAGAAAGCGGCCAGTGTGGGTTTCGATTGGGAAACTAAAGACCAAGTTTGGGCCAAGGTTGATGAAGAACTTATTGAGTTACGACATGAGATTGATAGCAATAGCCCAATGGAAAAAAAAGAAGATGAATTTGGCGATTTATTATTTGCACTTATAAACTATGCACGCCATGCAGGTATCAATCCCGACAATGCATTAGAGCGTACGAATCTAAAATTTAAAACACGTTTTCATTATATAGAAGACCGAGCAAAAGCTGAGAATATAAACTTACCCGATGCTGGTTTGGAGTTGATGGATAGTTGGTGGAATGAGGCGAAGAAAGTGGAGGAGTAAGGAGTAAGGAGTAAGGAGGGGCTTGTTATTTAACCATTAAGAAATGAAGGCCATTAAGAATATTAGATACAGAACTTAACTTTCCTTAATGGTTCAAAAAATCATCAATAGCGTCCCTTGCGGTAAAAATATTATTTAATACCTAACTTATCGTTTCTCATTTCCAGTTCACCTTCATCTAGCAGTTTTCTGATAATGGCTAGGCGTTCGTTTTTTATATGATAAGGCTGATTGTTAATCAAATCTTCTACTGAAATAGGATTGTTATATAATAGTTTCAATAATTTTTCTTCGATACTTTTATTACTCTCTAATTTTTTTCGGTTGTCCAAACAGTTGTCGCAAATGCCGCAGGGTAGGAGGGTGGTATCTGCAAAATAATTTCTGATATAATTGCTTCTGCATTCCTCAACAAGTTTTGTGTACTCAAGCATTTTTGTTTGTCGGGTTATATAAGTTGTTTTTAGAAAATTGAGGAGGTTGGTATCTAATAATAAATTTTCTTTTTTTACCCTATCTTCCAAAAAATAAATTTGCGGACTGTCCTTTCGCTCAGTATAGTCAAGCACTTCCAGCTTTTTAAGTTTGTTGAGTAATTCTATTACTTGTGCCGTAGTCCATTTTAGTTTGGCCGCAATTTGTTCTTCTTGTATAATAATATAATGATCTAAGATTCCACCATAACTGCGTAATAGAAATTTTAATAAAGTATCATATACCGGATTCTCAACTTCCAGTTTATATAATGTATATTCATCGGTTAAAATCATTACTTTGGATGGTTCATGTATGGCATCATTTAATTTTAGCCATTGGTTCTGTTCCAAAATTTTTAATGCTGAATAGGTAGTTTGCACATCATAATTATATTTTTTACAAAATCCACCAATCTCAAAATCGTAATTATTATATTGTCCTTCGCCCCAAGGAATCATAAGGTGTGAACAGACATGATTATATACTTCTTGCACAAAAGCAAACTCAGGAAAACGAATGGCTTGCATCTCTTTTTTCTTCTCTTCATCGGCCGGATGTGTGAGCAAAACCGCAAACGATTTATTTCCGTCACGCCCCGCTCTTCCTGCTTCTTGGTAATATGCTTCCAACGAATCGGGCATTTCGTAATGCACTACTAGGCGAACATCGGCTTTGTCTATTCCCATTCCAAATGCATTGGTGCAGCACATAATTCGTATTTTATTTTGCAACCAATCGTTCTGCTTTTTTTCGCGTTCTATCATTGTTAATCCCGCATGATAATAATCGGCCTGGATACCATTTTTATTTAACAATAGTGCAATTTCTTTGGTGGCTTTTCTACTGTTGGCATATAATATAGTAGTGCCTTTTATCTTATCAACTATTTGTAATAATTGCCCGGTTTTATCATCGGTTTCTCGCACCACATAAGATAAGTTTGCCCGCTCGAAAGAACTCTTATATATAATAGGTTCTTTAAGCCAAAGTTTTTCGGCAATGTCTTTTACCACGGCTGGCGTGGCACTTGCGGTTACTGCAATAAAAGGCACATCGGGTTTTATTTTTCGCAGCTCGGCAATTTGCAAATATTCGGGCCTAAAATCGTAGCCCCATTGCGATATACAATGTGCTTCATCAATCGCAATTAAATTCACATTCATTTTTTCAAACCTTGCTTGGAACACAGGATTCTGTAGTCGCTCGGGCGATGTATATAAGAATTTAATATCGCCTGCATATATACAATTGTCCAATATGCGGTCAATTTCTTTGCTTGATTTTCCTGAATAAACCAACTCCGCTTTAATACCTAGTTTTTTTAACCTATCCGTTTGGTCTTTCATTAATGCAACAAGTGGAGAAACTACTATGCATATACCATCCATAGCCAATGCAGGTAGTTGAAAACATAATGATTTGCCACCGCCAGTAGGCAATAACGCAATTGTATCTTTTGCTTGTAATACGGAATTTATAATATCATCTTGCCCTTTTCTAAAGGTATCATACCCCCAATATTGTTTTAATATTTGGTGTAAATCGGGCTGCATTTATTTACGCAGTGATAGTACATAATCGGCAACTGCTTGGTATTCTTCTTCACTTTCCAAATCAACTTTGGGCATGGCTTTCTGTCCGTTTTTTACCGTATTCATTATTTGCTCTTTGGTATATGTGGAGGTGCCCAATTTTGCTGAGCCCGCAAGCCCCGCATTGCCATCGGTGCCATGGCAGGTAATGCAACGTGTTAAAAAAAGTTGTTTGCCGTCAACTGGTTTTTTATTCTCACCACATGAAAACAGTACAAGTAAAATAAAAACTATAATATAATATTGTTTCATAAAATGGTTTGATTGGGAATTACTACTGTAAATTTAGTATATACTTTTTCTTGCGACTCTAAGCTAATAGTACCGTTTAGTTTTTCCAAAAGTTCTTTCACCATAAACAATCCCAGTCCTGAACCAGACTTATTAAAGGTAGCTCTAAAGAACATTTCAAAAACTTTTTCCTGACTTTCTTTGGCTATTCCTATGCCATTATCTGTAATAATAAATGTGGCATTTGTATCATTGGTATTTATTTCGATATGGATTGTACGGGTATCTTTTTCTTCATCAATATATCTAATAGCATTACCTACCAAGTTGGTTAATATAATCCTTAATTTCATAGGATCGGAGCGGAACTTGGTGGGCTGGTTGGTATGGGCTTCCAGTGTTATTTTATTATCTTTTATAACGGTTGTATTGGCTTCTATAATATCCTCCAATAATCTTTCCAAATCAATATTCTCATAATAATTTACCGATTTCGAATTTTTATAATAGGCCAGCATATCACTTACAAAATCATTCATTCGCCTCATACTTTTTTCTTGTATAACCATATATTCGTGTATGGTATTGATGTCTTTTTCTGTTTTGCTCAATTCTATCAATCCAAGTGCTGAAGATATAGGGGAACGCAGGTCGTGGGAGACAGTGTACACAAATTTGTCCAGATTTTCGTTTAGCTTGTTTACTTTGTTGATACTTTCCATCAACTCTGCATTTTTTTGCTCGATGGAAATATTTTGGACTGTAATACTTTTTTTGAAACTAAGTATATTGGTAAAATATGCTACCAAGGTGGCAAGTAGTACAATAGTTTGAAAAATATAATACCCTTCGCTGCCCATCTTTATCTCCTTCTCAAACAGGGTAAAATCAGATATATATAAAGCCGCTAAGCCCATGGCAGGAATAAAGAATGCGATGATTCTTTGAATGGTCTCGTGTGGTTTGTAATATATAAATGGGCCTAAAAATAATACAATAGAAATATTTTGAATTCCCACATCTCTACCAAAGATACACGCCCCCCAACAAAGTGCAAGTTGAATGACAAAGAACAGATAAAATTTTGCCAGTATATAAAATTTGAAATAATTGAAAAACAGGCCGATTAAAAAACTAAATCCAAATAAAAAAATAGGTATATATATATTATAACCAGGAAAAATTATTTTTGCAGCAAAACCAATGGGCATCATGCACAAGAAAGCCAAAATACAGGCTTGGTTAACCAATACAATTTCAATATTCTCAGCAGCATAGGAGTTATTGCCACTGCCAATGCGGTTTAAACGGTTCCAAAAATTTACTATAATACCCAAACTTTGGCAAAGATATATACAATTATGTGTTTAAAGCAATAGCGGTTATCGACATCTGAAAATTATAGATTAAAATTGCAGTGAAATTGTGAATAAGCCAAAATGAGTGGACTAAAACTTAACTTAGATTTAAAACTACAGCAAAAACTGTCTCCCCAACAGATACAGTTTATTAAATTGCTACAACTCAATACGCTAGATTTAGAAAAGCGTGTAGAGGAAGAGCTACTCGATAACCCAGCCATGGAAGAAAGCCTGGATGATGATGATGAAATAGAGGTGAAATTTGGTGAAGATGATGCCAAAGGAATAGAAAATGAACTGGCACACGAAGGCGATGAGCCTATAGAACCTAAGGCCGAGATTGAAAATGGATTGGATGATGAACCGATTGCAGAAAGTGTGGATGAAAGCATTGACGATTTGTACGACTTATCGAATTACGATTATGAAATGGCCGATGGCGATGATTTTCAATTGTATGAAGAGTCGGACCCGAACGAGGAGCGGAAAGAAATGCCGATTGCCAGTGCCACCAGTTTTCATGAGTATTTAACCGAGCAATTTGAAGCCATTGTTGCCTCCGAAAAAGAAGAAGTTATTGGGTTGCAGATTATTGGTTCGCTCGATGATGATGGTTACCTGCGTAGAGATTTGCCAGCTATCGCCAACGATTTAGCATTTACCCAAAATGTAGAAACCAATATCAATGAACTGGAAACCGTACTCAAAAAAATACAAAGTTTAGACCCTGCCGGTATTGCTGCCCGTAGCTTGCAAGAATGTTTGTTATTGCAATTAAAACGCAAGGATAATAAAGACCTAGATGTGAAACTGGCCAAAACTATTATTGAAAAATATATAGAAGATTTTACCAAAAAACATTACGACCGTCTCTGCAAATCTTTAAAAATAGAAGAGCCCGAATTAAAAAGAGCCATTGAGGTTATCATACACCTCAATCCTAAACCGGGCGATATTTCAGTAGCCGATAAAAGCAATTATATAGTGCCCGATTTTACAGTAACCAATGAGGGAAATAAACTATTGGTTCAATTAAACAACCGCAATGTGCCACCACTAAGGGTAAGCCGTTCGTATATTGATACGATTAAAAGCTACGAAAAGAATCCAAACAACAAACAGCTAAAGGATTCAATGCAATACATCAAACAAAAAATTGATGGAGCACGTTGGTTTATCGAAAGTATTAAGCAAAGACACAATACTTTAATGCTAACCATGAATGCCATTGTTGAATTTCAGAGAGAATTCTTTTTTGAAGGCGATGAGCGTTCGCTTAAACCAATGATATTGAAAGATATTGCACAAAAAGTAAGTCTGGATATTTCTACCATTAGCCGTGTTGCTAGCAGCAAATATGTGGACACCGAGTTCGGCATCTTCCCTCTCAAATTTTTCTTCAGCGAAGGCATGACCAATGAAGATGGCGAAGAAGTATCGAATAA
>JANYDJ010000076.1 GCA_025363675.1 Flavobacteriaceae bacterium
TTGCCTTTTGAATAGCCATATTTTAACGTGATTTTTGAACTACAGTAAAAGCACTTTTTATATTTTTTTTATTCATTTGCCACAAAGCTAATGACATGAGGCATCTTCGCGTTTTTTACCATTACTTTTGTCCATTAACCCGCAATAGGCGAAAAACGAAAATGGTTGGACGGTTTATTCGGAATAGTCAAAAACAAAGACAGTTCATTTTATTTTTCTAATGCATAATCTCGGATAAATATATACGCTGTGTTTGGATGTATTTGTAAGCCCTTCCATACCATATCCCAATATATTGCTGTTAGAAGAATTGTTCCCTTGCTCCATAATATTTCCTATAACAACCAATACACCTCCATTGGGCACATCTATGTTTCTGCTATCTACCGATTGTTTATTTTCAATCCTATTATATAATATAAAAGTATGATTGGCCCTGCTCTTTAGTTCATGCCCTTCGGCAATGGCTTCATGCGAATAATTGTATCTAAAAATAAATGTATCAATATGGTTAATATATATATTATGCTGGTATCCTAGATTGGCTATACTTCCACCATTTAAAAATTCTGAATATTCAACCAAGGTTCTACAGTTACTAATATTTCCACCCAAAATTCCCATTTCGTTCCCATCAAATTTACATCTGGTTACGTGCAAGTTCCTGCCCTCTTGTCTGATACCTGCTCCATTATGATCTTTCACAGTGGCATTTGCAAATTCGATATTCTCGACTGTAACATCCGATCCGCTAATTACAAATATCCCCTTGCCATTGTTTTGGTCATTTGCTATATTACTACCCGCTTCAAGTTTGGGCCGACCGTTCACTCCTACTATATACAAATTATTTTTTGTCCAGCTTACTTGCACATCATTTTTATAAACAGCTTGTTCTATTTCAATTGTGTCTCCATCCTGCACTTGGCCCGCCACCTGGCTGCAAACGGTATACTGTAGTGTAGGACCGACATGCCACTTGGCACCATAACTTTTACAAGAAAAAAGTATGACAATAATTATGATTAGATATTTCATATTAGTTGGATTTAGATTATTAGATAATTTTACAAATCCGAAAGTTTAAACACCTCCTTCACCTTATACCCTCTCCCCCCCAACTCCACGGTACAACATTCATTCACCGGGTCGTGCTCAAAAAATAATATCCAATTATTGGCAGCAGCCATTTCTAAAAAGCGTTTCTTCTCATCCATTATATCTAAAGGTCTTATATCATAACCCATATTATAATTAACGGGTATGTGGTGCATGGAGGGAAATAAATCGGCTACAAAACATACTTTGGTGTCTTTATAGGGAATCATAGCTACCATCATCCCTTCCGTATGTCCATCGGAATTGAATATTTCAAAAGGCAAATCATGCCCGTCTTCCACAAACTTTAATTGCCCCGATTCTTCCATCGGCAATAGGTTTTCTTTTAGGAAAGATGCTTTCTCTCTGGGGTTAGAATCGAGTGCGTTTTGCCAATGTTTTTTGCTAGTCCAATAGTTTGCATTTTTGAAAGTGGTTTGATATGATGTTCGATCTTCATTCCACTCCACTCCCCCGCCAGCATGGTCAAAATGCAAATGCGACAAAAAGTTATCCGTGATATCTGAAGGTGCATAACCCAATTCTTGTAGCGATTTTTTCAATGAAAAGTCACCACTTAAATGGTAGTAGCTGAAGAACTTTTCGCTTTGCTTATTTCCTATTCCATTATCTATTAATATGAGTCTGTTTCCATCTTCAATAAGCAAACAACGCATGGCCCAATTGCACATATTATTCTCGTTAGGTGGGTTTAGTTTTTGCCAAATGGTTTTGGGCACAATGCCAAACATGGCACCGCCATCGAGTTTGAAAAAGCCAGTGTGTATTGTGTGGAGTTTCATATATTTGTGTTTCGTTGGTATGCAGCGGGGCAGATTTGACAACTTTCGTTTGTCGCGGCAAACGAAAGTTGTCAAATCTACAATGTTATACCCATATCTTAAAATGTTCCTTTGCCTGCCCCTCTTTAAAAAACACCAAACCAAAACGGTACAAATCGACAGTGATGGTAACGCCCGGGAAATGTTGAACTTCTAGCCACGCTTGTTCCATTTGTTTGCTCCAGTGTATGTCGTCAAGTACTATCATAGTATCAGCATGCGATTTTTCGGCTATCCAGCTAAAATATTTAAGCGTAGGTGTAAACTTATGATTGGCATCCATAAATGCAAAATCTACTTTATCAATCAATGCTTCAGTTTGCGGTAGTCTCTCATCAATGTTCCCATTGAAAACTGTTATGGTATCTAACAGCTCCAGCCGCTCAAAATTCTGCTCTGCAAATGCGGCTATTTGCGGACTTCCTTCATAGGTGAAAAGCTTTGCAGGTTTATCGAGAGCGGAAGCTATATATAATGAACCAACTCCTAAAGATGTTCCCAGTTCAACTACCAATGATGGATGTACATATCTTACCAATCTGTGTAAAAGCCTCCCCCACTTGGGTGTAACTGCTGAACGATTGGCGATATTAGAAACGCTATGTTTTTCTTTTTTCGATGGTCCTGCACCTAATTCTATATGTTCCAGTATTTGAGAGGTATTTCGCAACTCATCAAAATAAATCTCGGGTAATTTATAGGCTATATGCTCACGTTTATCAGCAATTACCTTCGTGGCAAGTTCATACACAAACGGTGAATGTACGCCGTGTCCTCCCCTTTTGGCGGTAATAAAATGGTTGGCAAATGACCTAATGCGTGACAATTATTTTTTATCGTCTTTAGGATCTCTATTATAGGCTTTAATAATTTCTCTAACCAAACGATGACGTACCACATCTTCTATAGTAAGGGTGATTACTTTTATACCGGCAATATCTTTCAAGCGTTCTACGGCACTAGGCAGTCCCGATTGTTGTTGTTTTGGCAAATCTATCTGGGTAATATCGCCAGTTATAATAAACTTGGCATGAGGCCCCATGCGGGTAAGAAACATTTTAAGCTGCAGTTCGGTTGCGTTTTGTGCTTCATCCAATATTACATAAGCATTATCCAAAGTACGCCCACGCATAAAAGCCATCGGGGCTATTTCTATTACACGGCTTTCTATATATTGTTTCAGTTTTTCAGCAGGAATCATATCATCCAAAGCATCGTATAGCGGACGTAAATAGGGATCTATCTTCTCTTTCAAATCTCCGGGTAAAAAACCCAGACTTTCTCCAGCCTCTACAGCCGGACGGGCGAGTATGATACGTTTTATTTCTTTATTTTTAAGTGCTCTAACGGCTATGGCAACAGCAGTATATGTTTTACCAGTACCAGCAGGTCCGATAGCAAACAATATATCATTGTTATCCATCGATTCTACCATTTTCAATTGGTTGGGCGTACGGGCTTTTATTACTTTACCATTGGGGCCAAATACCAGCACATCCTTATCGGCGGCGGCATGTGGGGTTGAGTCCGCATCGGGTTTGTGGTTTAGTAAATCAGCAACATGGGTTTCGGTTAGGCTGCCTTTTTTAAGCAAGTAATCAACAAGGTGTGCGATTTTTTCTTTCACATCCTGTATTTCGTGGTCATCACCAACAATTTTGAGCTGATTGCCACGGCTAATTATTTTGGCTTTAGGGAATGCGGCTTGTATAATTTTAAGGTTGGCGTTGTTTACACCAAGAAAGTCGGAAGGATTAACTTCGTCGAGCATGATTTCGATTTCGTTCAAATTTGTGGTTATGTTTTAATATATGGTGAGTGTTATTGGGTTAATTTTGCCTCAAAAATAATCAAAAATCCTACCAAGTGCAAATCATTTCTTTGTTAAGCGACTGGCAACAGCAATCTGTCTACGGGGCATGGGCTCAGGCAGCATTGCTTTCGAGAGATGGAAGTTTTCATATTGTAGAACTTAACAATCAAATAGCCAATTTTGATTTGCCCCATGCTGCTTATTTGCTCAATATATCGTTTTCCAAATTTCCTGAGGGCACTATCCATATCAATTATATACAAAGTGATAAAAAAGATAAAAAGATTCTTATAGCTCGAGCAAAAGGACAATATACTATATCAGCCAATAATGGTTTTATCTCTATGCTTGATGATATAGAAAAAGTATGGTTTTTTGAAAGTGTAGAAACTCCTTTTAATTATATAAACCTATCAGCCGATATTGCTAAAATACTAAGCAAGCAGCAGCCTATAAATGAGTTTGTAAAAGAAACCAACAACTATATAAACCTAAGTGAAGAATATGATAAACCTTCGCTTGCGGGCAATATGCTTACCGGACATATTATGCATATTGATGGATTTGGAAACCTGCATACCAATATTAGTAAAGTATATTTTGATAAGAATATCGTGGTTAAAAACTTTCGGTTGTTTCTTCGCAAACACGATGAACATAATACCCTGCAAACCCACTACAATGACAGACCCGAAACTGAAATTGCAATTTTCTTCAACAGCTCCGATTATATGGAAATTGCACTTAACAAACAAAATGCTTCGGAGTTGTTGGGAATGAAATTGGGGATGAAAGTGATAATAGAGTTCTGAAAATTTTCGGTTGGCGACAACGCCCAACCGAAAGCAGTCAATAATTTTCGGTTGGCGACAACGCCAAACCGAAAGCAGTCAAATATATATATGATAACAAGAATAGTGCAAATGACTTTCGACCCGAGTAAAGTCGATTATTTTATAGAAGAAGTATTTAACAAATCAAAAACCTTTATCCGCAACTTCGAAGGTTGTTCTCACTTAGAACTGCATCGTGATGTAATGCACCCAAATGTATTATATACATATAGTATTTGGAAAAATACAGACTGCTTAAATGTATATAGAAATTCTGAACTATTTAAAGATACTTGGGCGAAAACTAAAGTATTGTTTGCTGATAAGCCGAGGGCTTTTAGTTTGGAGAAGTTGCAGATTGTTTAAACCACATAGAGCACATAGTTTTTAGAATGGACACGCCGTCATTGCGAGGAGGAACGACGAAGCAATCTCCTTTAGTGTGTACTCTGTTAGATTATATCTCGATAATTTATTCTTGACGCTTAACAAAACCTTTCAATGTTAAAACTATATCGGGATTATTTTTCGCATTGGAAGTTACACACCAAACCTTAGTGAAACCCCCAGGCCGTCCCATAGTATGAAACCTAATTGTAATTTTTTCTGATTGACCGGGAGCAATTGCATTTTGAGGCCACTCTGGTGGCACATAGCCGCTGATATTATTAATTATCAAAGGTGTAGTGCCAACGTTTCTAAAAAAAAAGTATATAACAAATCTGTGCCTTCTTTTACTTCACCTGTATCTATTACAGTTCTATCAAAAATAATTTGTGAATAGTTAGCAGTATCTTGACTGAATGATGCATGTGATAATAAAAATATAAAGAAGAATAATAGTAATTGTTTTATCATAGTTGTTATAAAACAACTATTGTTCCATTTAAGAATTATATAATAGTTTACTGAGGATTAATTGTTGCCGAGCACACACTAATCAGATTGCCACGTCGCCCAACCGCACTGCCTCACACACATGCTCCTCGCAATGACGGCGTATTGTCTATCGTCCTTCGTCTTATAATCTTTTGTCCCCTACAAACACCCCGTCCTACCCCCATCAACCGGCACATTAATTCCATTTATATATCCCGCCAACGGACTAGCCAAAAATACAATTGCATTTGCAATCTCATTTGGGTTGCCAAAACGTGCTGCGGGAATTTCGGCCAGCATTTCTTTTTCTACTTCTGCCCTATCGTGGCCTGTATTTTTCGATTTGTTTTGTATAATAGTTTCCAATCTTTCTGTGCTTGTAGCACCGGGCAATACATTATTTACTGTGATGCCATAAGAAGCAAGTTCAGTAGCTAAAGTCTTTGCCCAACTTGCTACAGCACCACGTATTGTATTAGAAACTCCGAGTCCTTTTAACGGTTGTTTTACAGAGGTACTTATTATATTAATAATGCGTCCATAACCTGCTTCTTTCATACCTGGCGAAAGTGTTTGCACCAAAATTTGATTACATAATAAATGCTGT
>JANYDJ010000080.1 GCA_025363675.1 Flavobacteriaceae bacterium
GCTGCGGATTTTTGGGCATGCTGCACATGGAAATTATACAAGAAAGGTTGGAAAGAGAATTTGGGATGACAGTTATTACAACTATTCCCAACGTAAGTTATCATGCCTTTTTAACCAAAGGAGAAATGATAGTAGTAAACAACCCCAGCGACCTCCCCGACCCTAGCAAACTGGAGCATGTAGAAGAACCTTTCATCAATGCACAGATAATTACCAAAGCCGATTTTGTGGGTGCGGTAATGACGCTTTGTATTAACAAACGTGGTATTATCAGAAATCAATCATACCTAACTACTGATCGTGTAGAAATGAATTTCGAAATGCCGCTTGCTGAAGTGGTGTTCGACTTTTTCGACAAGCTAAAAACTATTAGTAAAGGATATGCCAGTTTCGATTATAGTCCTATAGGATATAGAGAAAGTGATATGGTGAAACTGGATATATTAATGAACAAAGAAATTGTGGATGCACTATCTGCAGTTATACATCGTGACAGGGCTTACGACTGGGGCAAAAGAATCTGCGAAAAACTAAAAGAACTTATTCCCATGCACCAGTTCGAGATACCCATACAAGCCAGTATTGGTGCCAAAGTAATAGCCCGCGAAACTATAAAAGCCATGCGTAAAGATGTAACTGCAAAATGCTATGGAGGTGATATAAGCCGTAAACGCAAACTGTTAGAAAAACAAAAAGAAGGAAAGAAAAGAATGAAAATGGTAGGCAGTGTAGAGATTCCCCAATCAGCATTTATGGCGGTATTGAAACTGGATTAATATATGCACAACGTCATTGCGAGAAACGAAGCAGGGACTTGTGCGGATGGGTGACGAAGCAATCTCCACTCTAGCATTATACTCCAGTGGAGATTGCTTCGTCGGAAGCCTCCTCGCAATGACGAAAATATTATAACAGTTATGGAACAACAAAAGAACAACCCGCTTCATGGAATAACACTACAAAGTATATTAGAATACTTAGTAGAATTATACGGCTGGGAAGAACTTGCAGCTAGAGTTAATATCACTAATTTTACTAAAAATCCCAGTATCAATTCCAATTTAAAACTATTACGAAATACACCTTGGGCCAGAAAAAAAGTAGAAGATTTTTATTTATATACTTTAAGGAAGCAAAGGCAGAATAAGAAACCATGAGGAAGTGAAAAGTGATTCGCCGCGGCGAACTAAAAGTGAACAGATTAAACCACTTTTCGTTTTATGCTGTAATTATTATTGGTCCGATTCGCAAAACCTCCTCTGCCAAATGTGCCAATACTTTACTGCTTAATCTGGTTAAAACTTCATATTGATTAATACCCGCGACTAATACAAATACGGTTAAAGTATACTTTTGAAAATTCTGCTGATGTTGTAGGTTTTTGTCAAAAGTGATAAGTGCGTTGAAGCCATTTTCAATCATTAATTTTAATAACTCGCCATTTTTAACACCGTTCCTGCCTAGTTCTCTAACAGTAAATACTTCATGGTTTAAAAAATCCTCCTTGAGCCTTTTAGGAAGGTTTTCATCAAGCAACAGCTTCATAAAGATTTTGTATATTTTGCTTTGAGGAAAGGAGTCTATTTGTCCAATCAAGCAATGCAATAGCTTGTTCACGACTTACTGATGGAAAGTCTTCAAGGAAATTATCTAATGAAACTCCTGCTTCTAAATGATCAAACATAGATTCAACGGGAACTCTTGTTCCTTTGAATACTGTCTGTCCACCCAAAATTTCTGGGTCAATCGAAATTAATTCTTTTAGATTCACGGATCAAATTTACATTAAAATTATTGATTTTTTAGAGTAATTTAATGTGTTGTCAGTACACATTTTTAGTAGCACGGTGTCGTTCCCCAACTCTTATGTCCTCTGCCGTTCCTGCATTTCCAATTTTTTTTGATTTCTATTACACTCCATGTCTGTCCAATTTGTTTAGCCGTCATCACAATTTTCTCTCCCGATTCCGAATCGTCTTGGAGTCCTTCGTGAATTAAAGTAATTTCAACACTATTGTCGCCAAGGACTTTGGTTTGAATAGTCCGTTTAGAATTTCCTTCACTTGTAGGATTGTCGTAATAAATTTCCATCAATTTTTCCGGCGTCTGTATGTCTGCCCGACTTGAAATTTTTTCGTTAAAGGTATTAGGATCGAGCTTGATGTACGGCTCTGAACATGAAGCCAAAAAAGTCAAGGTTATTATTAGTCCGAATAGTTGTCTCATAAAATGTGTGCTAACTAAGTTATAAGCTGACAAACTTCTCATATACACCCTAAATTGATTATAAGCCTGATTTTTATTAAGTGTTATCTCAGCAAATGTATATGTTAAAGTCTTATATTTCCAAATCATCAAATTGAAAACAGTTCGTCCTACTGTACTTGATACCTGCTACTTGATACCTTATACTATATACTTTCTACTTACTACTATATACCAACCACCTTCCCCGCTATCCCCAAAACCTCACTGTGATGTGAAACCAAAATCATAGTCAACTGTTCTGTTTTATTTAATTCCTTCAGATAATTTAATATATCTTTTTCCGTTTCTTTATCCAAAGCATTGGTGGCTTCGTCCAATAAAAGTATTTGTGGTTTATTATATAACGCTCTGGCAATTGACAATCTTTGTTTTTGTCCGCCGCTTAGCCTGTTGCCCATCTCGCCGGCTTTCATATTGGTACGATTGCTGAGTTCAGTACTCAAATCTTGCAGTTTTAATAGCTCAATTAATTTAACTGCTCTTTGCATTTCAGCATCATTGGGTTGGTGGCTCAAAGTTATATTTTCCATCAGTGAACCATTATATACAAAGGTGTCTTGTTTGGCAATGGCAACTGTATGATATAATAGTCCATTTGTATTTTCTTTGTTATTATACAATATAGCTCCTTTTGTGGGTTTATATATTCCCGCTATCAATTGCAATAGTGTAGATTTGCCACAGCCCGATGGCCCTGTAATGCCAATAATGTCGCCTTTGCACAGTTTTATATTAAAGTTTTTAATTACCTCGGTATTCGAATTATTATAGGCAAATGATATATTTTGCAATTCGATATTTTCAAATTGCGAAACGGCAGAATCTATATTTTTATCGATATGATGATAAGGCAATAATTCATCAACTGTGTATTGATAATTTTTTAATTTCAATAAAGAAGACGATATACGATTGATGGACGGAATTAACCGGAAAGCCGCAGCAGTAAATAATCCCAAATGATATAACAAGCGGTTGGTGCCGAAACCCGCTATCATGGATGATACAATAATTAATACCAAACCACTCAAAGCAGCAACTTCAATAACACGATGCGGAATAGTGGAATAGGTAAACAGGGCAGCATCGTTCTTGTTAACTTTTTCTTGGTTTTTATAATAATTGTTAAAGAAGAATTTTTCTTTGCCCAGTAAGGCAGCCTCCTGCCAACCCGCAAAAGCTTCGCTCAATTTATCATAAGCATGGGTTGACGCTTCATTTCTTTCAACACCCATTTTATGCATTCTATTTTTGAGCAACCGATATATGATATACATTACTGGGCCTAATGAAAAAGCAATAAGCAAAAACAAAAAAGGT
Organism: Flavobacteriaceae bacterium; assembly: GCA_025363675.1. Lineage (GTDB taxonomy): Bacteria > Bacteroidota > Bacteroidia > UKL13-3 > UKL13-3 > CANJUD01. The sequence continues at coordinate 3,589 of JANYDJ010000080.1, forward strand.
TTGAACAAGGCAAGTCCAATTATAATAATACCCATCAATAATAGTTCGCTCATTAATATACCATAGGGCAATAAAATACCACTTGCAAATGCCGTGGGAACATACATAATACGGGTAATAAGTTTGGCCGTTTCTTCCTGTTTCAGTTGTTGAAAGTGGTGACTATAATAGTGCCCGAACATCCTTTCACTTAACTTACCTGCAAGCTGGTGTGCGAGTTTGGCTTGCTTGTTATTGATAATGATTCCCAATATATTTTTAGCTAAAAACAATATAAGCAGTACCACCACCAAAATTAATATAAACGACTGCTGATCGTGCAGCCCGAGCCATTTATATAAACGGCCCCAATAATGGTGCAGGGCTATATTCTCGCCCGAGGCCAAAACAGATAAAAGGGGAACTACAAATGCCAGTACCGCTGCATCTAAAAATATTCCAAATAGTACCAATCTATTTACGCGGTTATACTCCGTAAATTCTTGCGGGCTTAATATTTGCCCGATATATTCTCTTACTTTTCTGAAATAAAAAAGTTGGCTTAGCAATGTTCTAAAAATTCTTTCAGCGATGCAATATTGGGCACATTGAGCGAATCCACCATTTTATGATCAGCTATAAGCAGCGACAACCAATCGAGGCGGAAAATAGTTTCGTATATTGATGCCAAATGAAAATCGACCACGGCAACATGCACTACTTTATGATATTCTACTTCTAATAATGAATTTAAAAAATCGAATCGGTTTTCGGTGCGTTCATTCTCTTGCGAATGTATAAATATAAATACCGATGGCACCTGTCCATAATAGGTTTCTATCACATTGTGATTGGCTTCGGGCAGTACATGCACAAACGCTTCCGATTTTGCATTCTCTTGTATCTGTTGTGCAAACCGAATGCCCACTGCTTCAAATTGTGCATCGGTTACTATAATAATTTTTTTATCTAATTGTTTTTGTATGGCTTCAAAAATATTCTCAGCAGTTTCTAAATAATCTGTTTTGTCGCTTGTTTTTTCAATCACTGCTTTCAGGCTTTCATCAGGGTTTTCGCCCAACAGCTCCGAAAATATTTTTACTTGTACAGTTAGCGAATATCCCAAGGCCATTCGTGGTTGAAACCCTCCCTGTATTAAATTATAATGAACACCATCGGCTTGTGCCAGTTCCAATATTTTACCCCCCGATGCCACTATCAACATGTGGCAACCCTTCTCTCTACCATTAGCATACATAGCCAAGGTTTCTTCTGTGTTTCCAGAATAGGAAGCCAATATTAACAAGGTATTTTTATTGGCATAGGCAGGTAATGTATAATCGCTGATACACTCAATGGGCAAAGGGAACTTGCCTGCCACATAAGTTTTTATGAGCCTGCCGCCTATACCACTACCACCCAGCCCGCCGATGATAACATTGGTGAATTGCGAAACCGATAGCCCATGTGGCTTATAGTTATCTAATACATATTGAATTTGATTGGGGAACTGCTCCAATGCTCGGTGCTGTGCTGAATTATCGATTGTAGTATTCATATAAAATTAAAAAATGAGTGCAAATATAATAAGAGGATGAATGTTATGTTTGAAAAAAATTGTAGAGGGGCGAACCCTCATGCGGTATTATCAGATAATTGTTATATTTCCCACACGTAATTTTCAAATCTACTTATCAATTATATTTGCACACTCCAAAATCCAATTTACCCATGAAGAAAATAAAATTACTCTTTTCTGTTCTCATTATCCAAACTGCTGCAATGGCTCAAGTATCTAGAGATGCGGCTGTTGAACTGGTAGCGGTTACTGACTCAGCCAACCACAGTATCACTTTAAAATGGTGGCCCGATAGCAACTGTAGTAATTATTATATATATAAAATGAATACCGCAGGTGGGTTTACCAAAATTAAAACCCTAAAAAAAACCGATACCACCTATAAAGATACCAATATAGCAGTGGGCAAAGCCTACGAATATGAAGTGGTGAAATATACAGGTAATGTAAATGGCGTGGGATTTATTAATGCGGGTATACAAATACCATCAGTGGGGTATCGCGGTAGGATGGTTTTGATTTGTGAAAAACAAATGGCCGCTGCACTCAGCAGTGAGGTGGCTGATTTACAAAGTGATTTGGTAGCCGATGGTTGGTTTGTGCACCGGCTTGATGTACCCGCAAATGGCAAAGCAGATTCCATTAAATCTTTGCTCGATGATATGTGGACACTATACAGTGCCGACCTTAAAGCTATATATTTATTGGGCCATGTGCCCATTCCTTATTCGGGCAATATAAACCCCGATGGCCACGCCGATCATCTGGGTGCCTGGCCCGCTGATGGTTACTATGCCGATATGGACCAAGCATGGCTCGACTATAGCGTGAACAATAGTGGGGCAAGCCGCCCCGAAAACAGGAATGTACCCAAAGATGGCAAGTTCGACCTCAGTGCTTTTCCTGGACTGGTTGAGCTGCAAGTGGGTCGTGTGTACCTAGGCGACTTCAATATATTTAGCGAAAGTGAAACCGAACTGATGCAAAAATATTTAGCAAAGGCCCATACCTTTAAAATGGGAAATACCAAACCCGAAATGTATGCGGTAATTGATGATAACTTTGGATACTTTGGTGGCGAGGCCTTTGCTGCCAATGGCTGGCGTAATTTTGCACCATTAATTGGAATGAACAATTATAGTAATGGGAAATATTTCGAATCTATGAAAACGCATCCCTACTTGTGGAGCTATGGCACTGGGGGAGGCTGGTACCAAGGTGCAAGCGGTGTAGGCAATCAAGACAGTTTTAAATATGATACAATCCTGGGTACTTTCTCCATGCTATTCGGCAGTTACTTTGGCGATTGGGATGTAACCAATAGTTTTCTTCGTGGTCCTTTGGCATCGCCTTATTCTACTATACTTACCAATGTGTGGGCTGGTCGCCCTTGGTGGCAATTTCACCACATGGCATTGGGAAACAATATCGGTTTTTCGGCAAACTTGGCTATGAATAATACGGGAACGTATTCAAATGGATACTCGTATGCAAATGGATTTGTACATATATCATTGATGGGCGATCCCTCGCTACGCATGCAGTATTTACAACCACCTTCGCAGCTAGACATAAAAGCAAGCAGCAATGGGCAATCGGCACAATTAAGTTGGACAGCTTCACCAGATAGCCGTGTAATTGGTTATCATATTTATGCAGCAGATAGTTTGCTCGGTATCTATAAACAAATAAATGCGGTGCCTGTAAAAAGCAACTCTTATAATTATTTAACCCCGAAAAATGGCAACAATGCATTTATGGTGCGTGCCGTTGTATTAGAAGAAACACCATCGGGAAGTTATTATAATCAGAGTTTGGGAATTAGCGGTGAAAAGAAATTTAATACAGGGCTAATACAAGCGAAAAACAATATAGAAATGAGTATTTATCCGAATCCTGCAAAAGATATATTATATATTCAAACACCAAACAATATAAACAACTACAATCTTTCGGTTTTCGATTTGCAAGGAAAAGAAGTAGTACACAAAAGCATCAAAGGCACAGTAAACTCCCTCGATTTGCAAGGCTTCTCAAAAGGAATCTATACCCTGCAACTATATAATACCGAAACATTAAAAACTGTAAAATTTATAATAGAGTAAAACAGGGGTAAGGAGCAAGGGGTAAGGACCATACGGCAGCAAACGACCCCTTACCCCTTACTCCTTACTCCTTACTCCTTACCCCTTATTCCTTATTCCTTATTCCTTATTCCTCACTCCTTACCCCTTATTCCTTATTCCTTATTCCTTACCCCTTATTCCTCACTCCTTACTCCTTACCCCTTATTCCTTATTCCTCACTCCTTACCCCTTATTCCTTATTCCTTATTCCTTATTCCTTACCCCTTATTCCTTACTCCTTACCCCTTATTCCTTATTCCTCCTACTAAAATGAACTCCTGGC
>JANYDJ010000086.1 GCA_025363675.1 Flavobacteriaceae bacterium
CTTGTCCATGCCGGTTCATCTTTATCATAATAGAAACAATTAACCCAAACTATTCGTTCACCTCTATTAGTAATTATTGGAAGGTACTGCTTTCTATATCTATAATAAGCATTTATGGGGTATTTAATTCTATCTTTTTCAGGTAGTTTTTCTACATCATTATTATAGTCGGTAACACTTTTTGCTAGAAGGGAGTCTATTATAGCTATTTCTTGCGATGTTAAAAATGCAGGTTTACATTTTTCAATTTCAGCGAGATAATGTTTAAGAGAATCATACGAAAGAATTGCTATTTTTGAAGTATCATATATTAAATTTGTTTCATCGCTTTGAGGAATTTTTGATTGATTGCAGCTAAATAGGAAAAGACTGACAACATAAAAGAAAATAATCCGCATCATATTATATAGTGGTTAAAACCCATCATACTTCCTTAACAATTTCAAAAACACTTCCATATCCTTTGGATACGGGGCTTCAAACGATAATTGTTCTCCATCCAGTTCAAAAGATATATTCCTAGCATGCAAGGCTACGCGGTCGAATACGGGTTTTTCCTCGGTGTATTTTGCCATTTTATAATTACGCTTGAACCAACTCATCATGGGCGATTTGCCACCGTAAGATATATCACCGCAAATGGGTGTATTCTGGCTGGCCAAGTGCACCCGTATTTGGTGCATGCGACCCGTAGTTGGTTTGCATGATAACAAAGTAAAATGCCTGAAAAACTCTATGGAATTAAATATAGTTTGTGCCGGTTTGCCTGCATAATCAATTACTACGGTTGCTTTTTTTGTTTCGCGAATAGGAAGATTTATTTCTAGATTTTCCATCTTTTTTACCCCATCCACTATCGCATGATATTCTTTATATACTACTCGGTCTTCAAACAGTTTATTTACTTTTTTAAATACCGTATTATCCGTAGCAGCTATCATAATACCTGAAGTTTCACGGTCGAGGCGGTGGCAAAGCTGTACGCTGGGGAATTTTTTTCGCAGCAATTGTAATAAGCTAGTGGTAGTAAAATTTCTTTCGTCGAGACTTGGAATAAAAGGTGGTTTGTTTACCACCAGCAACCCAGCATTATTATATATAATATGTTCGTCGTAATTAAATTTGGGTACTGCCATTATTCTAGTTTATAATCTTTAATTATTTTTTCTATTTGAAAATTTTCTACAGGGTCATACGTCTCATCTAAATCGTATCCATATAAACTGGAAAAGGAGTTGTAAAAAAACTTTTCGGCACTGCCATAGTATTCGCTCATAATGCCGTACACGGTGCTTCCAGTTTCGCGGCTAACAAGTTTCACCATGATTTTTCCTTCTTCTATACTAAAGTTTTTTAATTGTTTTTGAAATGATTCTTTTAGTTCTTTGGAATACTTTTTAACAAATTTTTTGCGTTCTTTTTTCGAAGTAATGCTTTGTAGTTTTTGTTCTACCTGTTGCAGATGAAAAGCGGCTATCTTGGCATAAGGGAGCACAAACTTAACCCTGTTTATGAGCAAATGATAGGCAGCTCGCTGCTCGGGTGTCATTTTAGAAGTATAGGTAAAGGTTGGTAACTCCGAAACTAGAATGGTATCATTCTCAACAATTACCGTAGTGTGCTGTGCAAACAGATTGGATGCAAAAAAATATAATACAATAAAGAGAATCTTAAACTTCATGTGCTTCTTTTGATTTAAGAATGTCGATTAATTAGCATTTAAAATTTCTACCCTATTATAAACAAAACGGAGACATTGTTCTCTATCGTTTATTGCGAGATAATACATAAAAATGTTAGTTACAAAGATTGTGCTCAATTTTCTTCTGGTATTAATTCAGGTTTGCGAGATGCCCAGTTTTTGGTAATGATAATACCAGCCAAGCCCACCACCATCATCAAAACAGCTATTAACTCTGCTTGGGTAAAACTAAAACTACCTACGTGGTAGCGTTCGTTCACTCTTATTTGTTCTATCAATAAACGTTCAGCACCATTTAATATCATATATATAGAAAACAACATGCCGGGAATTGCAATACGTTTACGTAACATCCACAGCACACCAAATATGATAAGAGCCATTATAGTTTCATATATGGGTGTAGGAAAAACAGGCAGCGGTAATTCACTGCAATGAGGCCCAATGCAGCCTGGTATTGGCAGTCCTTCGCTGTTTACATTGTGGGGGTATTTAAAGGCCCAAACCCAGTCAGGCAAAAATCCCATCCATCCCGGTTTTGGGGCTGTATTTACTATACCCCAATCTCCATCACCGCTTAGCTGGCAGCCAATTCTACCCACCCCATAAGCCAATATTAATGCGGGTGCCGATGCATCAATTAAATGTAGTAAGTTGATTTTCTTTTTGCGGGCATACCACAATACTGAAGCGGCACCACAAATAAGTCCGCCATAAAAAGTTAATCCGCTAAATGATAGTATCGACCCCAAGGGGTCTTCTATAAGCATTGCAGGATTCTCGAGGTTGTCAAAAAGTTTGGCACCTATAAGTCCCCAAATGGCCGCAAGCCCTGTCATATTGCCCATTAGCTGATGGGGCTTTAGGGTTACTGTTTTTATTTCATTAGGCGATTTCCGATTTTCCTTGTCTTCGCTATATGTAAAATATCCCATTATACCAGCCAACAAAACACCGCCTATTATACTTCCATTCCACGATAAAATTGCTTCTTGTGGGTTAGTAGAAAATGTATTATAGTCTGTAAACATTAATCCCAGTTTATACCCCAGTAAAAATCCGGTAAGTATTGAAAATATATAATCGACCTTGGTTTTTGGTTTGCCTATTTCTACCTGTGTGTGTATATCGGCAAACAGACCTGCTTTGCGTTTCAGTTCTTTGGTCATTATCCAATAAGCAGCCATAAACGATACAGCCAACAACAATCCAAAAGTTTGGACGGGAAGTAATATATTAATACCAAACAGGTATTGTAATATGGAGGTGAGGGTAGGGAACAAGTTATATAATGATTAAATGATTTATGATTGGATGAGTTTAGTTATGAGTTGTGAGTTGTGGGTTGTGAGAATTGTTGTCGCCGTTTGGTCTCACAACTCACAACTGGCAACTGACAACTATTTTTGCGGTACTTGTTTATTGCATGTTACACATTTGCCATTTTTATGAACTTTGGGGTCGCCATATAGATTGAGTGAGTGGGCAGTAATATTAAAATTAAGGATACCGCCTATCATATTTTGAATTTGCTGGATGCGGGGATCACAAAATTCTAAAATTTTGTTGCAATGATTGCATATAACATGGTCGTGTTGTTTGTATCCGTAGGCTTGTTCAAACACTGCCATATTCTCTCCAAACTGGTGCCTGGCTACCAATCCACATTCTAATAATAAATCCAATGTATTATATACTGTTGCTCTGCTCACTCTATAGTTTCGTTCTTTCATCTGGTCATATAAAGTCTCCACATCAAAGTGATCTTTTTTAGAGTAAATTTCCTCCAATATCGCAAATCGTTCAGGTGTTTTACGCTGGCCTTTTAATTCCAGGTATTCAATAAATTTTTGCTTAACAGTTTCTTTCAGTTCTTCCATTTAAAAATTATTATCATATATATTATAGTTCACCAAATACCTAAAATATACTTACCAAATTTTTGCACGTTCTTTTTCGGGTTTAAACATTTTGCCCGCTTTTATATTAAATGCGTTATAAAAATCATCCATATTGCTAATAGGACCATTGCAGCGGAATTCGCCCGGGCTGTGTGGATCGGTCATTATGCGTTGGCGTAAGGCGGGTTCTGTAATGTTGTTTTTCCATGCATTGGCCCATGATAAGAAGAATCTTTGATCGGCAGGTACACCATGCACCACTAAATTTTTCTTGCCTTCATCGGTGCGTTTAAATGCTTCAAGTGCAATCATTAATCCGCCTAAATCTGCAATATTTTCTCCCAATGTTAGTTTGCCATTTACGTGTAAATCGTCAAGCATGGTATAGTTATCGAATTGTGCAACCACCATTGCTGTTTTTGCATCGAAACGTTTTTTATCCTCATCGCTCCACCACATTTTCAAATTTCCTTCCGCATCAAACTGGCAACCTTGGTCATCGAAACCATGGGTCATTTCGTGGCCTATCACTGCTCCTATAGCACCGTAAATCATAGCATCATCGGCATTTGCATCGAAGAAGGGTGGTTGTAAAATTCCTGCAGGGAATACAATCTCATTCAATGAAGGATTATAATAAGCGTTCACCATTTGTGGCGACATTCCCCACTCAGTCTTGTCAACGGGTTTACCATATTTTGCAATCATTCTATTATATTCATATTTCGATGCTTCCATTACATTTAGCACAAAATGCTGGTTTTTTACTTTACAGGTACTATAATCTTTCCACTTATCTGGGTATCCAATTTTTACCATAAACTTATCCAGTTTATCAATAGCTTTTAATTTGGTTCCTGCACTCATCCAATCTAGTTTTTGTATTCTATCGCGGAAAGCATCTTGCAGGTTTTTCACCATTTTAAGCATGCGGGCTTTCGATTCTACTTTAAAATTTTTGGCCACAAATAATTGGCCCACTGCTTCGCCCATCAATCCTTCCACAGTTTTCATCACACGTTCGTTACGAGGTTTCATAGCTTTTACACCACGCATAGTGGTTGAATAAAAACGGAAATGTTCTGATGCAAAATTATCGCTCAAATAAGGCGAAGCATCACGAATTAACTGCCAGCGTAAATATGTTTTCCAGTCTTGAATATTTACTTCTGTCATCATCTTATTTACTTCTTTAAAAAAATCGGGTTGACCCACAATTACACTATCTACTTTTGGAAGTCCAAAATGTTTAACCATCACCAGCCAGTTTGTATTTGACGATAAGTCATTGGTAAAAGCATGCAAAGTCATTTTATGATAACTCGCATAGGGGTCTCGCAGGGTTACACGATCCATACTGGCTTTTGCCAATCGTGTTTCCATTTGCATTACCGTTTTAGCATGGGGCCTGGCATCGGCATCCACTTCGCCCATCAATTTAAAAAGGGCTACCATGGTATTTTCTAGTTCAGTGCGAAGCTTCACACTTTTCTCATCATCTTTTATATAATAATCTCTATCGGGCATGCTTAATCCACCTTGATTGAAATAAGGAATCAATACCGCACTTTCTTTCAAATCTTGCTCAACAGAAAAGTTGAACAGCATGCCATTACCCTCGCTCTGCCATTTTGCTATAAGGGAATTAAGGTCATCCACCGTCTTCATTTTTTTTATTTCGGCCAAAAATGGTTTCAGTGGTTCTATACCTTGTTTTTCTAATATTTCACTATCCATCCCACTCTTGTAAAAATCTCCAATCTTGCGGCGGTTGCTCCCCTCAGGGTCGTTACCTATGGCAGCACCTTCAAGTATACCCAACAATATTTTTTTATTTCTTTCCTCTACCTCGTTAAAACTACCCCACCTACTTTCGCTTGCAGGTACCGGGTTGTTTTTTATCCAGTTTCCTACGGCGTAGCGGTAAAAATCGGTTCCTGGATTCACGGTGGTATCCATATATTCGTGGTGGAGTGCGTCGCCCATGGTGCTGTGGTTAAGGTTTGTGGCGGCTATAGCTATGCCTAAGCCTACCAAGATTGAAAATTGTATATATAGTTTTTTCATAATAAGTATAACACGGATACGGAGTGCAAAGGTTAATCAAAAAATGTTAAAGATATTAATTATTTCTCCCAAAAATTTAAAGCAATCCCATCAAATGAACCTGAGCTCATCAACAGCAATACTCGGTTATTATAATCAAGTTGTGCTAGGAAATCTTTAAGTTGAGTAGTTTGGTCAAATATATGGGCCTTATCGCCAAATGCTTTTCGCACTTCGTCTTTTTGTAAAGGCTCCATCTTTTTTATCTCGAATGAATGGGCATTATAATATAGAATAATATCATCGGCCACATCCATACTGTTTTCATATTCTTTCAAAAAATCTTTGTTCAAACTGCTATAGGTATGCAGCTCGAAACAAGCAGTTAGTTTTCTGTTTGGATATTGTTCTCGCACCGCACTCACAGTGGCTTTTAGCTTAGATGGACTGTGGGCAAAATCGCGATACACTGTGGTTTCATCCTTATCATATAATACCTCCAACCTCTTGGCTGTTCCTTCAAAAGTTTCGATTGCTTGATAGAACTCCAAATCACCCACTCCCAGTTCCTTTGCAAGTATATATATTCCCGCAAGGTTTTGCAAATTGTGTTTGCCAAATATTTTTAAACCCACTGGGCCAATATCGGTTTGCATCAAAGTCTTATATCCATCAGTATCAATGGGCTTGTTTTCTAACTCTTGATAGGGCAATAATTTCAATCGGTCTTTATGTTTTGCTGCCAATGTTTGCAAATGCTCGTCCCCTGCATAGTAGGCTAGGGGGGCACCATCGGGCAATTGGTTCATAAAAATATCAAACTGTTCTATATAGTTTTCAAAAGTGGGAAATACATTAATATGGTCCCAAGCAATACCCGTGAGCATAGCTATTTGCGGATGGTATAAATGGAACTTGGGCCTAAGGTCGAGCGGCGAAGTGAGGTATTCATCGCCTTCCAAAATAATGAGCGGAGCATTGCTCAACTTCACCATGGTATCAAACCCTGCAAGTTGTGAGCCCACCATATAATCAAAATCCTTTTTGCACTCACGCAGCACATGCATCAGCATAGCGGTACTGGTAGTTTTACCATGGCTTCCGCCAATTACCACCCGTGTTTTGTCCTTGGCATGTTCATATAAAAACTGAGGGAAAGAATATACTGGCAAACCCAGTTCGGTGGCTTTAATAAGCTCAGGATTATTGGCCCGTGCATGCATGCCCAGTATCACACCATCCAATCCGGCATATACTTTTTCGGGAAACCAGCCAATCTCGCTGGGCAGCAAACCCGCATCCGCCAAACGACTTTTAGCAGGTTCGAATATCTCATCGTCGCTACCCGTAATAATATGCCCCAGTTGGTGCAGGGCCAGTGCCATGTTGTGCATTACTGCTCCGCCTATTGATATAAAATGGTAGTTCATTTTTGTGATGCAAGAATAAGGGAGATATTTTATATTTTACGCATGTCACCCTGAGCGAAGTCGAAGGGTTGGGCGTGCCCCTCTGAAGCATCGGGTCGGGCCATACGCCTTACTGCGTGCCGGCTGCTGTCCCTCACGCGGCCGCACAGGCCCACGCTGTTTGAATACGATTTTTAGGATTTAGGGATTGGCAAGATTGTAATAAAGTCTGTGGTTGGTGTTCCCACGTTCGGAAGATTTGAAGTCATTTCAATGTCACGTCCCCAAAGGGACTTGAGTTTTATACATATATGCTTTTTACCAATGCTTTGCCCCTAAAGGGGCTATTTGTAAGTCCCATCGGGACGTGACATTGGTAAAAAAGTAGAACCCCACCAAACCAAGTCCCTTTGGGGACGTGACAAATATATCTTCCGAACACCTATGGTGTCCCCACAAATCACCGATAGATTACCTCATCCGCAACCAACCCAATACCCGTCCATTCGCAATCTTAAATTTATGGTAGGTTGAGTCTAGTCCCATATCCACCCGAGGTTTGTCAAATACACCAGGATTTTGTTGTATAATACTAATACTATTTTTATTCACCGCCGATATAATAGCAACATGTCCATATTTATTGCCCAAATGCCCATCTAATATAATTAAATCACCAACCTTGGGTTTTAATTTACTGGGGTTCGAAAACTGTAATAAATTTCGGGCTATGTTTAGTTCGCCATCTTTTATTTTACTATCATAAAAATCTTTTGCATTGCCATAGGAGTCGGGCATTTTGTGGTGATAGTATTCATAATAATATCGTTTTACAAATTCAACACACTGGTATTTCAATCCCAAATTATACCCGTCTTTACTGGTGTTTCTTTCTCCCGTATGGCTCACTCTTCCATTGTAATATACATATACACCATTTAAACTATCTACTTTGTCTCCAATATGCAAAGTAGGGTGAGGACTGTTCGTTTCAATGCTATGATATATATAATAACTGCTAGCAATAAGTGCAACAGATATTAATATGATATATAACTTTTTCATGAGGCGTGGTACAAAGGTAATTTAAAAGTTAGAGGTCGCATTTGCGTCCTCAAATTTTTCAGACACAAGCTGTCAAAATAGCCAGATATATTTGCCTTTGTAAATAAGAAATAATATGGAGATACAAGTAATACAAAAGAGAATCTACGAACTCAGGAATCAGAAAGTAATGTTAGATTTTGATCTCGCAGAACTGTATGAAGTAGAAACCAAACGATTGAAAGAAGCTGTGAAAAGAAATCTTTCCCGTTTCCCATTGGACTTTATGTTTGAGCTGACAAAAAAAGAGTTCGAAAGTTTGAGGTCGCAATTTGCGTCCTCAAACAAAAGAGGAGGTACCCGTTATATGCCCTTCGCTTTTACGGAACAAGGTGTAGCAATGTTAAGTTCAGTGTTAAATTCTGATAAAGCCATCGACGTAAATATCTCTATTATAAGAGCCTTTGTATTGATGCGGCAATTTTCATTAACCTATAATGAACTTGCAGAACGAATTGAAAAATTGGAAAAGAAAAACAACAAAAGTTTTGAGGATGTATATGAAGTGCTCAATCTATTACTGAGCGAAAAAGAAACACAAATTGATTTTGATAATAGAGAACGAATAGGGTATAAGCAAGCGATTGCAAGTTGATTCGTGCTCGATGAAGATATGGTAAGCAGCCTGCACTGAGCGACAGTCGAACCACACTCAAACTTCACTCTCCCAACTCAATTAGTCGGTTGCCCACTATTATACCAAGTCTTAAATACTTCAAGCTCACTAGTACTCAATTTTTGCCTCGGCATACTCTTTCTAGTATATATAACTTTGTATAATTGACTTATATTATTTTGTATCGTAGTAGCATCATAAGGATTGTATTCCCAAGCACCTGCATCACTTGCATTGGTGCGGTGGCAGCCCCCGCAGTGGTTGTCGAACCAAGGTCGCATAGTGGCATTGGTAAATACAGTTGGACTTGCATGTGTGCATGAATAAAGCAAAGTAGCACACAGTGCTAAAGCGAAAAATATGAGGGTTAGTTTTTTCATTGTTATTATATATATTTATTGTTTGTATTTATCATTACGAAGGATAAATTAATAGGGTTGGGTGAGTGCGGCTGCATGAGGGACAGAAGCCGGCACGCAGTAAGGCGGATGGCCCGACCCGACGGAGGAGGGGCATGCCCAAAGAATATATATGATAATACTCAGCCTTTATTTCATGACCATTATCATCTATCAAAAATATATAAGTCATTGTTTCTATTTATCTGCTAAAAAGTCTTATATTTTGCTTGGCTATATTTTTGACAACGACACAACATTATGAATCTCAACAATTTTACAATCAAAAGTCAGGAAGCCATACAGAAGGCACAGGAACTTGCAGCAAGCAGCGACCACCAAGCAATTGAGACAGGTCACTTGCTGAAAGGGATTCTGCTAGAAGACCAAAATGCGATTCCATTCATTATGAAAAAACTGAATATGAATGTGAGTCGTGTCAGTCAAACTGTGGATGCAATAGTTAGTAGTTATCCCAAAGTAAGTGGCTCTACAAATGGGCAATATCTAAGCAATGCAGCACAGCAGGTTTTAACAAAAGCACAGAGCGAAGCCACATCGATGAAGGATGAATATGTTTCTGTAGAACATATATTAATGGCATTGCTTGCCAACAAAGACCAAGTATCGCAAATGCTAAAAGATGCAGGTGCTACTGAAAAAGATTTGAAAAAAGCTATAATAGAACTTCGTGGCGGGAATCCAATTACCAACCAAAATGCGGAAGAAACATATAATGCTTTAAATAAATACGCCCGTAACCTAAACGAACTTGCATCAGCCGGAAAACTTGACCCTGTAATAGGTCGCGATGATGAAATAAGAAGAGTATTACAAATATTATCTCGTAGAACCAAAAATAATCCTGTATTAATAGGCGAACCCGGTGTAGGAAAAACTGCCATTGCCGAAGGACTTGCACACAGAATTGTAAATGGCGATGTGCCCGAAAATTTGAAATCGAAAACGGTTTTTAGTTTGGATATGGGGGCACTGATTGCTGGTGCAAAATATAAAGGTGAGTTTGAAGAAAGACTGAAAGCTGTAATAAAAGAAGTAATAGGCAGCGATGGCCAAGTGGTATTATTTATTGATGAAATACATACATTGGTAGGAGCAGGGGCAGGTGGCGATAGTGCCATGGATGCCGCCAATATATTAAAGCCCGCACTTGCCCGTGGCGAGCTGCGTGCCATTGGTGCAACTACTTTGGCCGAGTATCAAAAGTATATAGAAAAAGACAAAGCATTGGAACGTCGTTTCCAAAAAGTATATGTTGATGAACCCAATACCGAAGATGCGATTGCTATATTACGTGGATTAAAAGAACGCTATGAAGTGCACCACAAAGTGCGTATAAAAGACGAAGCTATTATAGCTGCGGTTGAACTTTCGCAAAGATATATAAATGATCGTTTCTTGCCCGATAAAGCTATTGACTTAATAGATGAAGCTGCAGCAAAATTGCGTATTGAAATTGATTCTGTTCCTGAAGCATTGGATGAAATTGAACGCCGTATTATGCAATTGGAAATTGAACGTGAGGCCATAAAACGCGAAGGTATGGAAGGCAAAGTAAAAGATATTGCTGCTGAACTTGCCAACTTAAATGACGAACGAAATAGTATGAAAGCCAAATGGCAAAGTGAGAAAGCGGTAGTAGAAGGTATACAGAAAAAGAAGGAAGAAATAGAACAACTAAAACACGAAGCCGAGCAAGCTGAACGTGCCGGAAACTATGGACTGGTGGCCGAGATTCGTTATGGCAGAATAAAAGAAACAGAAGAAGCATTGGAGAAATTCCAAGGCAAACTGAACGATATACAACATGATAACCCCTTGGTGAAAGAGGAGGTGGATAGCGAAGATATAGCAGGCGTAGTAAGCCGTTGGACGGGCATTCCCGTTACCCGTATGTTGCAAAGTGAGAAAGAAAAACTATTACATTTAGAAGCTGAATTGCATAAAAGAGTAGTAGGACAAGAAGAAGCTATTGAAGCAATTTCTGATGCTATACGCCGCAGCAGGGCAGGCTTGGGCGACCCGAAAAAACCAATTGGTTCATTTATATTTTTGGGAACAACCGGTGTTGGAAAAACAGAATTAGCCAAAGCACTTGCTGAGTTTTTATTCAACCAAGATACTGCAATGGTTAGAATTGATATGAGTGAATACCAAGAGAAACATACTGTGAGTCGCTTAATTGGAGCTCCTCCAGGATATGTAGGTTACGAAGAAGGTGGTCAATTAACAGAAGCTGTTCGTCGTAGGCCATACTCTGTTGTATTGCTCGATGAAATTGAAAAAGCACATCCCGATGTATTTAATATACTATTACAGGTTTTGGATGACGGGCACTTAACGGATAACAAAGGCCGTACAGCCAATTTCAAAAATACGATTGTAATAATGACGAGTAATATTG
>JANYDJ010000107.1 GCA_025363675.1 Flavobacteriaceae bacterium
GTTAATTATTGATGGTTAATGGTTAATGCCGATAGCGGTGTTATTAATGGTTAATTATTGATGGTTAATGGTTAATGCCGATAGCGGTGTTATTAATGGTTAATTATTGATGGTTAATGGTTAATGCCGATAGCGGTTAAATGCTTTTTCATTAATCATTTACAATTAACCATTAACAATTACCATTGTACAATATTAAACAATAACATAAAATAATCCCAATCTGTTTTTTTTATTAACCATTAACTAAGCAGTTTTTCATTAACCATTTACAATTAACCATCAACCATTAACCCCAATCTGCTTTTTCATTAACCATTAATAATTAACCATCAACCATTAATAATCACCTATTTTTGCCCCGCTTTTTAATAATTAAAATAAAGATTATGTTACAAATAAAATTTGGTACCGATGGATGGCGTGCAATTATTGCCGAAGAATTTACCGTAGAGAACTTGAGACGTGTGGCCCTGGGCACTGCTCTGCGATTGAACAAAGACAAAGCAAACTCCAAAGTAGTTATCGGCCACGATTGCCGTTTTGGTGGTGAGTTGTTTGCTGAAAATGTAGCACGCGTATTTGCTGCCAACGGAATAAAAGTACTGCTACACAAAGGCATCGCATCTACGCCCATGGTGTCATTAGGAATAGTAAAATTGAATGCTGACCAAGGTATTGTAATAACTGCAAGCCATAATCCACCTGCATATAATGGTTACAAATTAAAAGGAAGTTATGGCGGTCCATCCACTCCCGATTTTGTAGCTGAAGTGGAAGCATTGATTCCCGATAGTCCGGTGAATGATTTGCCAGAGATGGATCATTTCACCAAAAGCAATATGATAACTTATGTCGATTTGGAAGATATGTATATTAAACATGTGGAAGCCAATTTCGATATAAAAGCTATAAAAGATAGCGGACTTAATTTCGCTTACGATGCCATGTATGGTGCCGGACAAAATATGATGCGTCGCTTGTTTCCCGAAGCTACTTTATTGCACTGCGATTATAATCCAGGTTTCGACGGACAAGCACCCGAGCCTATACATAAAAACCTACAAGAGTTCTCAGAAGTAATTCGCATAGCCGAAGACATAGCCTGCGGACTAGCCACAGACGGCGATGCTGACCGCATAGGATTATATGATGCCAAAGGTCGCTTTGTCGATTCGCATCATATTATATTATTATTGATTGAATATTTAACAAAGACCAAAGGCTTCACGGGTGAAGTAATAAAAAGTTTTAGTGTATGTAGTAAAGTAGATAAACTTTGCGAACTATATAATATAAAATCGACCACCACAAAAATTGGCTTTAAATATATATGTGAACTCATGCTAAGCGGCGATGCACTAGTAGGAGCAGAAGAGAGTGGGGGTATAGCCATAAAAGGACATATACCCGAACGTGACGGAATTTGGATTGGACTTACTATATGGGAAATGATGGCCAAGAGTGGAAAATCATTAGAAGATTTAATTCAAGAAATATATAATATAGTAGGAAGTTTTGCAGTGGAGCGTTATGATGAACATGTAGAAAATGATTTGAAAAACCAGATTATAGCAAACTGTAAAAACGGAGTATATACAAAGTTCGGTTCTTATATAGTTTCCAGTACCGAAGATACCGATGGCTACAAATTCCACCTCACCGACGGCAACTGGGTAATGATGCGTGCCAGCGGCACCGAGCCTGTATTGCGTATCTATTGCCAAGCGGAGAATAGCGAAGCCAGCTTTAAGATATTGGATGCTGCGAAGGCGGAGTTGGGGATATAGAGGTGGTTGTCTGAATCACGGATTCGCACGGATTAAATGATTTCACGGATTATATATATCAGCAATAAAATCTGTGGCATCCGTGTAATCCGCTTAATCCGTGATTCAGACAAAAAGGGATTCAGCAGATGTGCAAAACCTTGTTACTATATTGGGTATTATTCCCAAAGTCGTTATTATACTTTCGCAGTTAATAGTCTGAATCACAGATTTGCACGGATTAAAAGATTTCACGGATTATAATATATCAGCCAAAAATCTGTGCCATCTGTGTAATCCGCTTAATCCGTGATTCAGACAAAAAAAGGATTCAAAAAAGTATAATATAATTATGGAATTAAAACACAAAGAAATTACTGAGAAAATATTATCATCTGCTTTTGAAGTACATAAATTCTTGGTAAATGGTTTTCAAGAAGTGATATATCAAAGGGCTTTGGCTTATGAAATGAAGAAGGCAGGGCTTGAGTTTACGAGAGAAATAGAACAAGATATATTTTATAAAGACCTTGAAGAACCTATTGGAACACGAAGAGCCGATTTTGTTGTGGAAGGTAAAGTATTAGTTGAACTTAAAGCTATAATAATACTTGAAGATGTGCATTGGGCACAGGCATTGAATTATTTAAAAGTATATAAACTGGAAGTTGGAATGCTAATAAATTTTGGAAGCAAAAGTTTAACTTTTAAGAGATTAGTGTTGTAGAAAAAATCTGTACCTCTTTGTCTGAATCACAGATTCGCACAGATTACTCTGATTTCACGGATTGTAATACGTGCCAAAAATCTGTGCCATCCGTGTAATCCGCTTAATCCGTGATTCAGACAAAAAGGGATTCAGACAACTAAATGGCAAGCAAACATAAAAAACCCCATCCTCCAAAGAGGACAGGGTGATACTAATTAAAATAATACAATAGCCTTATATTATTTTATTTATTACGCCGCAGGTTTTAAGTGCGTTGCGGGTTTTAGTGGCATAATATGATAATCTTGCTGGGTTGTTTCTTCGATATGGTTGAAGGCCATCAACATTTTTTCGAACACATCATTTTTGCCAAAAGTGTTCATCAAACTATAATAGTAGCGATCTGATTCTGGAGTATTGAGCGGATGCCAATGTTGTCCTTTTAACTCGGTTACAAGCGTACTTGGTTGCGATATTTCTTGGTTTTCGAAATCGACACAGATACAGGTTGCATCGTTCTGCATCATATAGTTTTCATCTTTTTCTATAAACAGTACTCTGCTTTTTGAAACATATACCGGCATGATACTTTCTTTTAAAGAATTGAACTGTAAACTATCAGCAAAATCTAAATACTCTTGTATATAATTCAAATCGAATTTCTCTAGGCGATTCAACATCATTTGGCGGGCATCGCCACTGCTATAGCCAGCAAGTGCTACATTTTTTAGTATATAAGAATCTTTGCTGCAAGTGCGAAGTTCGTTTAATACATTTTGTGCTGAATCGGCATTTTTCAAAAACACTTGGTTATATAAAAACTCATTATAACTGTGGCGACCAATTCCCAAATCGGCAAGTACATCGTCGGCTTCGTAACCATATAACAGTGCTTCTTCTAAATAGCTCACATCGGAACGCATATATTCATTCAAATAGCTTTTATATTCTTTATCAAGACGTGACATGAGTTGGTGTACTTCGTCTTCGCCCATTAAGTATACTTCTTCCCAGGGTAGCAAATCCAAATTGGGACCGCTGGTGGGCAGGTGGTAGCGGCGTATAATACGCTCACTAAGGATAATGGACTCTTCGAAAAGTTCGATACTGTGTAGGTCGGTCATACGGTCGAACTGGATTCCTTCGCGGGCAAATAATTCTTTTAATACATTGCAATAGCGGGTGATTAAATCAAATGTGGTTGTCATATTAGTATTTTTTATTTGGTTGGTTAATGATGCAAAGGTGCTGTGCATTTTTGACAACTTGTGTCGTAGATTTGCAGCATGCCTCCACAACAGAAAATTCTTCGTGTATTCAAGTTAATCAGCCACTTAAAATCGGATAGCCGCAAAACTGTGGGCGAACTTGCCCGCCTCATGGAAACCACAGAACGCAGTATCTACAGGTATTTCGGGCTATTGGACGAAATTGGTTTCACCATCGACAAAGATTTTGAAAACCGTTTCTTCATCCAAATGTGGGACGACCAAGACAATCCCGTTCAAGAATTTTCAGTGGATGAGTCAAAACTTTTGAGTGATATGTTGAAATCAACTAAGCACCCTTTGAAAAGTTCTTTGCTAGAAAAAATACATACACGCGGTGAACTACCCGGCATGGCAAAAAATATAGTAAAAGCAAAATCGGCAAAGATTATAGCTACACTTACCAAAGCTATGGAACTGCACAAGCAAGTTATATTAAAGAAGTACCACTCTGCCCGTTCCAATACCCTAACCGACCGCACGGTAGAGCCCGTTTGCTTCACCGATAACTATATGAGTATTGTAGCTTTCGAACCAACCAACAAAGACAACCGCCATTTTAAAGTAGACCGCATTGGCGAAGTAGAACTGACCGACAAAAACTGGAAACACCAAACCAAACACGAAAAACCACAGGTGGATTTATTTGGTATGGGTGGCAATAAAGAAACTGACGTAACTATTATAATGGGACACAAAGCCTACTTATTATTTGTAGAAGAAATTCCCAATGGTAAAAACTATATAACAAAAAAAGCAAACACCTATATATTACAATGCAAAATATATGACTCCAAAGGAATCGTTCGTTTTCTGGCAGGTGTGGTGGATGATATTATAGATGTGGAACCGGTTATTGTGAAGAAAGCTTTATATAAACATTTGGAAAACGGGATGAAAAAAGTGATGAATTATGAGTAGGAAGTTTTGGCTGTCACTATGAAGTATTTTAGTATATATTTGCACACATGAGCACCTTTTACAGTTTGAAAAAATCTAAAATTCATGTTTGGTCACGAGTCATCTTGCGGAAAACATACGACAATAGGATTTGCAACCAATAAATTATATATATTATGACAGAGAATTTTTTTTTATATGAATGTACTATTATATGTATGGTACTAATAAGAGTATCATACCTTGTGCACGTGAGATGAAAAAAGGTATAGTTATTTTCATAAGTATTTTTAACGCTTTCCTTGTCTATAGTCAAATAGACAAAAACTCTAATACGGGTATTGGTACTTGTGGTGGTACAAAAATGCATTATGGAGCCTGGGGGCTTTTTTATAACTATAATCCAATTTTTTTCAATAAGCGTATAGAGTTAAATATTGGAACTGGCATAAGACAATCCCTTGTTTTTGGCTTGGGCTCTAAGTTTCGTCTTTATGATAATTCAAAAAAGATAGAAACATTTCTCTCGTTTAATTACTCATATCAAACACCTGGAAAATTGAGATACGACAATAATAATTCAGTAGACTATTACAATACTTCTGCAACTCAATATTTACATTATTGTTTGACGGGTCGTTTATGGCTTGACAGGTTTGCTGCACTTCAGGTTAATTGTGGATATAGTCAAAATATTAGCGGGATTAGTATACAGCATTCGATTGGTCCTAATAAAAATTACAACCAAGTAAAAAGCACGTTGAATGGTGGAATGTTGATTGGTGCTGATTTAATTCTTTTTGTAAAGATTAAAAGTAACAAAAAATAATTTGGAATGCGATATCGAAATAATCCACAGTATGGTCTCACAACTCGCCCCCCACAACTCGTAACTCAAATACTGTCTCTAAGCTCCTCCAAAAAACTCCGCACCCCTTTTAACTTCTCTATTATTTCAAAATTATCATCACCATTTTTCGATGCTTTTAGATATTGCTTGGCCCCTTCTATAGTCATGCCTTGTTCTTTTAGCAGATGTTTTATTTGTATCATAGTTTGCAAATCTTGGTGCGTATAATATACAGTTCCCTTTGCATTTTTCTGCGGCTTCAGTTGTGAGAATTCTTTCACCCAATATCTAATAGTTGATGCTGGCATACCCATGTTTTTTGTTACTTCGGCGATTCTATATAGCTTTTTTTCTTCTTCCATTTATGATGTTTCAAAAGTATGATATATTTTTTGAATTATAGCTGCCGTCATTGCGAGGAGGCTTCCTACGTGGCAATCCCCTTTAGTGTATGCTAGGCATTTTTAACTCCCGCGTAACTACTATACTCATGAGCACACTTCAAGGAGATTGCTTCGTCGCCCAACCCAGAGGCCAAACACACTGCTCCTCGCAATAACGGCGTAGCTGCAATGACGAACTATTATAATACTTCGCCTCTCTGTCACCCTGAGCGAAGTCGAAGGGTGATACTAAATACTATATCTTTGCAATCTTGAAAAAAATAACCCTCGATACTATTTACGACTACGATTTCGACTTGTTCGGAATATCGGTTTCTGCAAAAGGATATATGTTCGCAGCGGCTATCAACAAGCATCTGAATATAAAACTACAACGCATCGACGACCTTGAAGTAAAGCATCCCAAGCAAAAAGAATTTGATGCATATCCAGTATATCATTTTCAGGATTTGGATTTGGAAGTGGATTTTTATTTGATAGGAAACAAAAGCAAACAGGCACTGGTTCCGCACTTAAAACCTATAGACTATTTCTGGATGATTAAAGGAAATTACCAGATAAAAGATCCTGTACATTATACAAATTTGTTCAAAGAAATTAAAGGTGTGAGTTTGGCTTATCCCATTAAAATTGATCCGAAGAATGCGTTTGTGAATCTACTGTTTTAGAGAGCCAAGCCTACCCCCTGAAAAGATTAGAAATCTGGCAACAATCTTAATTTTCAAATAAATAGCCTAAAGGTAATTTGTACAATTTCCTATTGGATATTGCGTACGCATAATTTCCAGAAACATTCAAATAAGATATATCCGAATTAAGCCCCTTCTTATTAGTTGTTAAATATTTGTTTTGATAGATATCAAACAATTTACCATTGCTTGTAAAGTAGCCACCTGTTAAAGTGCTTTTCATATCGAAATTAGCTTTACTTTCCGCACCCAATTGCAGCGTTTGCCATGCATTACCATCAGTAGTATATTGTATTGCATCAGGAAAAGTAGTCAAAGCAAAAAGAGTATCGTGAGATTTAAATATATTTCCAACACCACCAAAACTGCTTGCAAATGAAATAGTGCTTATTGAACTATTATCTGATGAAAGTTTTTGTATATTGGTATTATTAATCGCAGTAATATAATAACCATTTTTATAATAAATACATTGTTTAGGAGTAAGAAACCAAGTAATCGTCTTTGGCAAAATAACAGCTTTGATCCAATCTATCTTTCCATTAATAGATTGATAGCTGTATTTAGAAAAAAACATTTGTATAGCTCCCAAAGTCGAATCGGGATATTGAATTAAAACGATTCCAGAGTCTGTGCTCTGAGAAGAAAAATAATCATTGGGTTTAGGCAAGAAGTAAACCGAATAATTTTGATAGGGAGGAGAATATTTCCTTTCTGATTTTAATCCCGTCATATCTTGAAAAGTTAAAAATGCAGGAAAAGAAGTTTTCTGCACCGGATTAAATGTAGCTACCAAGTCAGAATCAACAGCATTATATGTTATAAAATAATTGGGAGAAAGAGATAAAAGATTGCTTATATAATATGTATGATGATAGGTTTTTTCTAATATGGTTCCGTCTTTTGAAATTCGAATATTATAATTATTTGCTATTAAAAACATCCCACTATCGGTGTCTATCGTTTCATTAAGTATTCCACCATAATCAAAGTTTTCATCAACTAACTTCCAACTATGGCTTGCATCAGGCTCAGTTGTGGTGTCTTTTTTCTTACACTCGGTAAAAAGAAAAAGTCCAACTATAAAGATATGGAAATAAAATACCCTTTTCATTTATGAATTAGTTTCTTTTGCAAATGTAACTGTTGAAAGGGAATAAAAAAACAACCAAATACTGTCCTGAAAAAAGATGAACTCTTATATCAGATTAATATTGTTTGAAGAATTGCCGACTATAATTTCTACTATATACTAATTCAACACGCCCCAAATCTTATCCTTCAACTGCTCAATCCCTTTCCCAGTTACCGATGATATAAATATACAATCAACACCCTCAGGCAAATGAGCTTTCATTTGTTCTTGCAGTTCATCGTCTATCATATCACATTTGGTGATGGCTAGCAGCCTAGGTTTATCGAGCAACTCAGGGTTGAACTGGGTGAGTTCATTCTCCAATATTTTATATTCTTTTATAATATCATCCGTATCGCATGGCACCATAAATAGGAGTAGCGAATTACGTTCTATATGCCGTAAAAAACGGTGACCCAAACCTTTACCTTCATGAGCTCCTTCTATAATACCCGGAATATCGGCCATAATAAACGAGCGATAATCTCTGTATTGTACAATGCCTAGTTGTGGGGTAAGTGTAGTAAACGGATAATCGGCAATCTCTGGTTTAGCGGCACTTACCACCGATAGCAATGTCGATTTACCCGCATTGGGAAAACCTACCAAGCCCACATCGGCCAGCACTTTTAGTTCCAATATATTCCATACTTCTTGCCCATCTTCTCCGGGCTGTGCAAACCTCGGCGTCTGCCTCGTAGGACTTTTAAAATGCGTATTTCCCTGTCCACCACGACCACCTTTTAGCAATATTTTTTCTTGTCCGTGGTCGGTAATTTCTAAAATAAATTCTCCGGTTTCTGCATCGCGGGCAACAGTTCCCAACGGAACATCCAGATATTCATCCTCCCCTTCTTTGCCAGTTTTATTACCACTTTGGCCGGATCCACCATCTTGGGCTATTATATGTTTTCTATATTTCAAATGCAGCAAAGTCCAGAAATTGCTATTGCCGCGGAGTATAATATGTCCGCCACGGCCACCATCACCACCATCGGGACCGCCCATAGCAGTAATCTTGTCGCGGTGCAAGTGTGTACTTCCTGCACCACCCTTACCCGTGCGGCAACATATTTTTACGTAATCTACAAAGTTATTATCAGCCACAGGGTTATTTTATATTTTATTCCCGATAGTTATCGGGATGGTTATTTTTTATTTTTCTTAAAGCTGCCCGTCATTGCGAGGAGGCTTCCGACGAAGCAATCTCCTAGAGTGTATGCTCGGCATCTTAACTCTCCGCGTAACACTTATCATATCGAGCGTACTTCAGGGAGATTGCCACGTCGCCCCTAGCTCAACCAAACACACATGCTCCTCGCAATGACGCTAGTGAACCCCTCCTTACTCTTCGCAGATTTTACAACTCCCCAATCGCTCAGTGCATATCCTGAGTTGTCAAATCACTCCTTACTCATCATTTATAATTAATCATTAACCATTAACCATTCCTATCTATCGCCCCACACAATTCCCCAAAAATCCCATCAATACTACCCACCCCATTTATTCCTATATATTTTCCTTGGGCACTATAATAGTCTTTTACTGGAGCAGTTTCATTATTATATACATCAATACGTTTTTGTATAATAACAGGATTTACATCATCGGCACGGCCACTGTCTTTGCCACGGAGCAGGAGGCGAGCTCTTAGTTCATCCTCTTCCACTTCCAGTGCCAGCATTAGCGTGACAGAGCAACCCAATATTTCCAAAAACTCATCCAGCGATTCCGCTTGAAATTTATTTCTGGGGAAACCATCAAATATATAACCTTTGGCTTCCGGTGTTTTGGCCACTTCCGATTCCACCATGCCAATGGTTACTTCATCGGGTACCAGTTTGCCTTGGTCCATATAACTTTTGGCAAGGTTTCCCATCTCGGTACTTTCTTTAATATTGGCTCTGAAAATATCACCCGTGCTCAGGTGAACCAATCCATATTTTTCAATCAACTTGGCACTCTGTGTGCCTTTTCCTGCCCCCGGAGGGCCAAATAATACAATATTGAGCATTAGTTATTTTTAAGTGGTGCAAAAGTAAGGGATTAAATGTACATAATTAGTTTGTTGGGCTAAGCGTAGTCGAAGACCGACAATCAAGAGCTATACTTTCAAGTAACGATTTTAATAAACCCAAGAAACTTCCTTACCTTCGCAAAATTGTAAACAACTAAAAATATCCTTGAGCAACATCAGCATCAATATTGAACGCGTAAACCATCTTCTAAAGCTTTATGGGCTTACGAAGGATGAGTTCCTTATGCGAGTGAGTGCGGGATTGAAAAATCCGCTTAAAGAAGAAGATATTTTTAGAAGTGAAATAAAAATTAGTTTACTGAAAAAGATTGACAAGGTTTTTGGTAAAGGATTAAATTACTATTTAGATCCCAAACAACTTCGAGAAGCAAAAGAAGAAAGTATTTTTTTTAGGAAAGATGAATTCAATGCTGAATTGAATTTAAGTGCTAAGAAAATTGTTAACCATTTTGAAGAAGAAAAAATTTCCCTCTCAGCTATTTCAAAACTTTCGGATATAAAGCAAGAAAGATTGCTTCCTATTTTTACATTGAAAAATACACCTCAGAAAGTAGCAAAAGAAATCAGAACAAAACTCTATCCTACTTTTAGTAATACAAAACGTGAATTTCTCACATCTCTTATCGGCAAATTTGCTGACTATAATATTCTTGTTTTTGAATTTGTAGAAACTTGGAATAAGACTGAAAAAGTCAATATCAATGGGTTTTATTTATCTCCAGATACTATAGTTCTCAAACGAAATCAAAAATCTTTCAGTCGTGAAATTTTTACGCTTATTCATGAATTGGGGCATTATTTATTAAATGAGGAAGAAATTGACGAAAGCATTAATGAAGACAGTTCCAATTATAGTTCATTAAATAAAATAGAAAGATGGTGCAACGATTTTGCATATTATTTTCTAGTTGGCGAACATGATAAAACGATAATAAAACTTGAAAGTGCCAGCAAAAATAATGATTATCATCATGCTATTTTAAATTCCATTTCTGAGCAAACAAATCTAAGTGTATTTGCACTTTATACTCGATTACTAATGAATGGAAAAGTTTCATTGGTCAATTATAAAAAGATATACAGCGAACTTTTTGAAAGTATAAAAAAACGAGAGGCGGAAGAAAATCGCCTACGAGAAATTGAGAAACAGAAAGCACTAGACGAAGGTAAAAAACTTGGTGGAGCTGTAGCTAAACCAATTCTTTCGCCATTGTATCTCAATACTATTCAATCTGCATTTTATGAAGGCGTAATTAACGAAGCAGAGTTTTGCAGAAGACTAATAGTTCGGCATCAGCGGCGAGGGCGTCACGAACCAGAGCGGGCGGGCGAACGCCTTTAAGAAGGCGGATCAGTCGTCCTCCCGGTACCAGGGCGCGAACGGCAGCGTCTACTACTATGCCCAGAGCGGGCGAACCGATTCCCTCGGACGGGCAAGCGGTCTGGCCGCACCCGGCAACTACCGCTATGGCACGGCGCTGAACGATCTGAACGCTCCCCAGACAGCCGGCGGTGGTCGTGGGGGCGGAGGAAGACCCGGGATCTCTCTCGGCGAGGCAGGCAGTTCGGGCAACGCGGCGCTGGAGACCAAA
>JANYDJ010000108.1 GCA_025363675.1 Flavobacteriaceae bacterium
GTTAATTATTAATGGTTAATTATTGATGGTTAATTATTGATGGTTAATTATTGATGGTTAATTATTGATGGTTAATTATTGATGGTTAATTATTGATGGTTAATTATTGATGGTTAATTGTTGATGGTTAATTGTTGATGGTTAATTGTTGATGGTTAATTGTGGATGGTTAATTGTTGATGGTTAATTATTGATAATGATAAAGTGTTCATCTGCCGAATGGCCTTAACCATTAATCATTCACAATTAAAACATCTGCCGAATGGCATCAACCATCAACCATTAATCATTCACAATTAAAACATCTCCCGAATGGCATCAACCATCAACCATCCACAATTAACAATTAAAACATCTGCCAAATGGCACTAACCATTAACCATCAACCATTCACAATTAAAACATCTCCCGAATGGCATCAACCATTAATAATTAACAATTAACCATTATAGTTTATACATCCACCCATGCGTATCTTCGGCCTTGAAACACTTTATATCATTAAGTTGTTTGGCCAGTTTGGTGGAAACAGTGCATTGCTCAATAGGCAATAAATTATATTCTTTGTCTTTATAAGTAAGTGAACTAAAATGTGCAATAGTGGCAGCAGTACCAGTGCCAAAGCCTTCAGTAAGTTTTCCGCTTTCACTCCAGGTTATCAAATCCTGGATACTTATTCTACCTTGCACCACCTCTATATGGTTATCATTGGCCAATTGTATAATAGAAGCTCGGGTATAGCCATCTAATATAGTTCCGGCCAAAGCTGGTGTATATAGTTTTCCATCGGCCACAAAAAACAAATTCATGGTACCTGATTCTTCCAAATACTTTTTCTCCTTACCATCAAGCCACATAATTTGATCGAAACCTTTATCGTGTGCCAATTTGGTGGGAAGCATACTGGCTCCATAATTTCCGGCAGCTTTTGCAAAACCAACACCGCCTTCTACCGCCCTCACATAATGTTCTTCGGCAAGCACTTTCAAAGCTCTATTATAAAAAGGATTAGCAGGGCAACAAATCACCATAAATTTATAATTATCCGATGGGCGAACACCCACACAATCGTCAGTAGCAAACATAAAAGGGCGAACATATAATGCTGAACCCTCATGGGTTGGAATCCACTCTTTGTCCATATTAATAAGCGTTTGCAAACCTTCCATAAAAATTTCTTGGGGTAAGGTGGGCATACACATACGCTCTGCCGATTTATTTAAGCGGCCCCAATTATCGAGGGGACGAAATAAATAGGCTCCGCCATTTGAATGCTTGTGGGCTTTCATTCCTTCAAATAAACTTTGTCCATAATGTATGGCCGATAAGGCAGGGCTTATACTAATAGGTCCATAAGGCTCGATGCGGGGGTTCACCCATTGTCCTTCTTCATAATCCACTACAAACATGTGGTCAGTAAAAATTTTACCAAATGGAATGTTATTAAAATCTAAAGAAGGTAAACGTGATTCTTTGCTTGTAGTGATGTTTATTTGCATCGGTTTTATTTGTAATTGAAGCCGCGAAATTGACCTTTTTTTTTCATTATGCAACCTGATTTTGATACTAATTTTAAAACATTTGATTTGCAGACGCTTATAAATCTGTTTGACGGAGAAATATATTTACCTACCGAGCCATTGGACCCCAATATGCCTATACAATACAAAGGTGTTTTGGATAAAGGTATCCTTATGCTCATCTCCCAAAAACTAGAAACGACTGACCTGGACCAACTACAAAAAATTTGTTCCTTTTTAAAAATTGGTCTCGATGAGGTAGCTATCGCAAATGCCAATGAGCAAACTATTAACGCAGAAAAAATACAAGCACTTAAAATCCAGAAACTTGTTTGCTGGGGCATAAACCCATCGGCGTACTTCAATTGCGAATCAGAATTATACACCCCGATGGAGGCCGAGGGAATTAAAATTATATACTCAGAGACATTGGCCCAAATAAGCAACGACAGTGCTGCCAAAAAAGTATTGGCATCTGCATTATTGCTTATGTTTAAGGAATAGGGTAAACTACAAAACTTCCTGCCTAATTGTTTTGCTTGCTTGCTCACCGATAATATTATTGAGCGAACTTTGTTACCCACTAAAACAATTTTCTTTTTGCAAGCTAAATCTCTTTGCCTATTTTTGGCAATTAAAATTTAATCAATATTTATAATGAATAAGAAACTTATATGGGTTGTAGTGGCCTTGGTAGTAGCTATTGGAGCGAGTGCTATCTATTATTTTTTTGTAAAAGACCGTAATCAACATCTTAAATATATACCCAAAGATGTAACCATCGCCCTGCACTGCGATTTGAGAAGTCTGCACGATAAATCAGATTTTGAAAAGGTGAAGAAAATGAAATTTTTTACCGAGATGCTGGATGAACAATCGCGGTCGGGAACTAACCACGAGTGGGTGGATATGCTATTAAAAAAACCACTAAGCACAGGAATAGATGTATTGTCTCAGCCTGTATTTTTTATAAGCGACCGAAATGAAAAAAAATTTATGGGCCTCAGCTTAAAACTGACCAGCAGTGGCGATTTCAATAGGTTTATGAAAAAATATAAAACAGCAGCCGAACCTAAAAAAAGCGAAACATATACCTGTCTCGAACTGGAAGATGAAGACCTATTTGTGGCATGGAACGATGAGGCTGCAGTTTTTCTCAAAGCTCAATCATCTGGATGGGAAAGCAAAAGCAAAGCAGAAACTGAGAAAGTGCTTGACTTCTATATGACCCAAGACCAAAAAGAATCTTTATCTGCAAACGATGACTATCATAAATTTAGAAAAGAGAAACAGGATATTGGCTTATTTATAACCTACGATAAAATGTTCGACTATATAGGAAACATGTTTAATAGTAGGGGGAACTATTATAGTAAGGATATGATGAATACCAAGGAGCAGATGGACAAAATGAAAACAAAGTATAAAGGTGTGAATGCAGGCCTCGCTCTATCATTTGAAAATACAGGTTTGATAGGAAAAGTATATACCTATGGAGAAAATATGGCCAAGCTTATGGATGATGCAGGCTATACTGGCAAACCTTTAAGTGATGATATAATTAAAACTATAAGCAATGATCAAATATATGGTACCTTGTTCTTTAATTATAATATATCAAAATTAATTGCTACCCAAATGGAATCCAATCCACAGGTAAAAATTCAGTTAGAGAATTTTGCTGATGAAATGGGAATCACTATAAACGACCTAAAAGGATTGTTGGGAGGCGAAATGGCTTTTTCATTGGTGGATGCCGAGCTGATAAAAGAAGAAAAAAAATATGAAGATATCGACCCCATTACCGATGAGCTAATAGAAAAAATAAAAACTATTGAAACCCCCATGCCATACTTTACCCTGGCCTTTAATGTAAAAAACAATGCCATGGTGCAACGACTGGTAGACAGTATGAACAGCAAGATGAATGCATACCGAGATATATACTATAGTACTCCAAGTGTAGATGGTTACCGCGGCCAAGATTATAACAATCCTTATGGAGATAAATATAATACTCCCCGAGCATTACCAATGCCCCCTGTAATTAAACCAAAAATTGTAAATAATATAGAAAAACGTGGTGAAAATTATTATTTCACAAAAGATAAAATTGAAATAAGTATGATAAAAACTGCTGCCGGTTATACCCTTACAAATAGCCCTAAAATAGCTGCGGCCCTCGAGAAAAACAAATCGCTGAGTGCCGATCCCAAACTTATTGGTAAAGATTTTTTTACCACCAATTCTGCTGGTTTCAAATTGATATTAGATCTCGATAAATATCCAAAAGCAGTTATTGAGTATATAAAACATAATTATATAAGAGGTGAAAAGCCTTTTAAAATTTTGAAAAATTTTAAAGAAATTTCTTTTCAAATGCCCACCGGAAAAAGCAACGAAGCCGACTTTTCAATTGCAATGTCTGAAGGGAAAGGAAATAGCTTGTACCGCTTGCTCGAAATCATAGACGAATCGAACAATTAAATTGTCATCCTGAGTTTATCGAAGGACGACAATTTAATTGTTACATATACCATTAATATTTTGAAAATCCATTTCGAAAAAGTAATTCCTATCCCACTACAAGGTTTTGTAAGTGACAACAAAATATGGAACACGAATTATATATTTGATTCTGGCAAACATTATTTAATAAATGCGGCATCGGGCAAAGGCAAAACTACTTTGCTTTCTATCATATATGGTTTGCGTAGTGATTATGAGGGAAGTATTATAATAGATAAAAAAGTAACCAGTACCCATTCTTATAATGACTGGGCACTTTTACGACAAGCCAAATTCTCCATCATGTTTCAGGATTTACGCTTGTTTCCCACACTTACTGCACTAGAGAATATATTATTAAAAAACAATCTTACGCACCACTATTCGCATGAGGTAATTATACAAATGGCCAATCAACTTGATGTGGCCAACTTGCTACAACGCAAGTGCGAAACTTTATCGCTGGGGCAACAACAACGAATTGCACTAATACGCAGCGTATGCCAACCTTTTGAGTGGTTATTATTAGACGAGCCTTTTAGTCACCTCGACATGCGAAACGCAAACAAATGTATGGAACTTGTAACACTTGAATGCCGCAAACGAAACGCCGGGCTTATACTTACAAGCCTGGGCGAATATATACAAGAAGGGTTTGACGAAAAAATTGAGATATGATAAACTTATATACTATATTTCTATCGTATGCTAAATAAACTTCTTTTTTTAGATCGCGGAAAATTGCAATTATCTATAGTAATTGGTGGTACCTTATTGGGGTTATTATTGCTATTAATTCCCCTACAATTATTCCTGGATTTTAGAGAACTGCTTACCCAAAAAACCGATTTGCTCAATCCACAATATATGGTGCTGAACAAAGAAGTTACGCTAATGGGCATGGCATCGGATAAAAAGCAAGGTTTCTCACTTAATGAAATTGACAAACTGAAACACCAGCCAAGCGTAGAAGAAATTGCTCCTTTTACTTCAAATAACTTTTATAGTTTTGGTGTGCTGGGTTTTGGTAACGGTGTCCCCGATTTTCAAACAGATTTATTTTTAGAATCAGTTCCCGATAAATTTTTAGACAATCTGCCGAGCAATTGGCAATGGCAACCGGGCAATGATATTCCTATTATATTACCTACTGATTTTATTAATTTATATAACTTTAGTTTTGCGGCTACCCATGGACTACCGCAGGTTTCGAAGAGTGTGGTAAAGATGGCCCCGTTCACCATTGTAGTAGATTCACTGGGTAAAAAACTAGAATTTAAAGCACATATTGCAGGCTTTAGCGATCGAATTAATACTATTATAGTTCCTTTACCGTTTTTGGAATACGGAAATAAATCGTTTTCAAAAACTGACAATACCGAAAATAAACCGGGTAAAATTATTGTTAAAAGCAATGACCCCACCAATGCGGCACTTACCAACTATATAGCACGATGTGGTTATGAAACCAATCAAGAATTATTACGCAATGCTAGGCTGGCTGGCGTGCTGCGGGTTGTAGCATTTGCACTTTCGCTATTGGGAATTCTTATTGTTATATTATCAGCTACCGGATTTTTTCAGTTCGCCCAATTGGTATTGAACAGAAAATCGTACGAGATAAAAACACTTTTACTATTAGGTTTCTACCCCAAAACTATATGGAGATATTATTTCAAAATATTCTCTATCATACTTTCTTCAGTATTTGTTTTATCAATCATTGTTATATTTTTATTTAAACCTTGGTTTGCCGAATTTGCCGCCAACTATGGCTTTGAGCTAAATGATGGGGTTTCGGGAATAACTATTATAAGCGGAATTGTGGTTGTATTTATATATTTATTTGCCACCATGGCCAACTTGTGGAGAGAAATTATACGCAGTTGAAATTAGAACACGAAGTTAAAAGAACATCCTACCAACCAACCACGCATATTCAAATTAAGTTTACCATTTAGCGGTAAGTAGTAATGTGTATTCAAATCCAATAATATATATTTACTTTTTATAAGCTCCACTCCCACTCCCGGGTTTACATAAAAAATAGTTTTTGCTGAATCAGTTTTGTTAAATAAAAAGCTAAGTCCGGCGGCATAGTTTACATATAGGTTCATAAACTTATTATTGCCTCTGCCAAAATGTTTTCCATAAAAATCTTGCCCGAAACTTAAGTTAAACATTTGATTATAGGTAAGTGAATCTCCCGCTGTTTTAGCAGCTTTCAGGGCACCAAGAGCAAAATAGCTTTTTCCTTTTGTAAATAAATATTTTAAAGAAACACCGCTATACATGCTTTGCGAAATACCATTCTTGGGATTTTCAATAAATAAGAAACTATAGTCGGCACCGGGCATATTTACAAAATTTACTTTGCTGTTGGTGGGGTTGTCTTGCTCATCATATATAGTAACTTTCATTATATATATAGGACTGTTTCTTTCGAGCGATTTTATTTTCTTTTGTATGTCATTTATTGCAGTTTCTATATTGCGTATTTTCTCCCAATAAGTAATATACATATTTGATTTTACAGAATCAATTTTTACAAGCAATTGTTCGTACTCACTTTTTTTCTTGAGCTGAAATTCAAGGTCAAGTTTGGCATCATCTAATTGTGCATCGGTATTACTCGAGCTTAGGTACTTATTGCTTACATAACCCAATGAAACAATAATAGAATCAACCTCTGGGAAATTAGTTTTGGGAATTTGGAATTCGTAAAAGTGCGATATTTTTGTTTCAGTTTGCTTGAGCACAACAAAGTTCTTTTTTTGCAGAAATAATTCAAGCCTACTTTTTGAAACTTTATACTCCGATGTATAAATAGTATAATCTTGCGATGAACTTCTATTATGTTCCGAATAAGCCGTCTCAGAATAACTCTGCGAAAAACAAGCGGTTGCTATTATAAAAAAAGCAAATACCGAAACTATTTTGATTAATTCTTTTTGCATATAAATTATTTTTAATATTTCTGACAAAGGTATTTAATTACAACGAATTCTACGGCAAATTATTTATAATGCAATATTTATCGACTTATTCTCCCATGACCAAAAACAAATCTGCATCCCTACATTTGCAAACGAATGAAATTCCTTACGCTCTTCATCGCCCTTCTGTTTTGCCAATTCCTACATGCCCAAAAAGCAACCAAAAATATATATTTCGACTTTGCCAAATCTGAGCTAAACCCCATAGCTACTAAAGCACTCAGCAACCTTTACGATTCCATTACCGACAAAAACACCATTCGCAGAATATATCTTTATGGCTACTGCGATTCGGTGGGGAAATCGGGATATAATGATACGCTTTCTGTTAAAAGAGTAAATGCGGTAAAAAAATTCTTCGCTGATAAAGGTATAAAAGACAGTTCGTTTAAAGTAATGAAAGGCTTTGGCAAACAAAAACCACTCAATAAAAATGCAACTGAAAAAGAACGACAAGCAAACCGCAGAGTTGAACTTATTATAACCTACCAAAAAGCAAGAGTAATCAGTGCAGCTGCTACACAATTAGCCGAGGAAACAAAAATGATTGATACTTCGAAATTAAAAGTTGGGGCAAAACTTATACTGCGTCATATAAATTTTGAAGGAAGTATGCATCGGTTTTTGCCGAGCTCGAAAGAGTCATTGGAAGATTTATTAAAAGTAATGAAAGACAATCCTAAAATGGAAATTGAAATTATAGGATATATATGTTGCCAAACAGAAGAATTTGGTGATGGGATAGATGTTGAAACAGGAAAAAAAGACCTCTCAGAAGCTAGAGCCAAAGCAGTAAGAGATTATTTGATGGGCAATGGCATAAAGAAAAGCAGAATGAAATGCAAAGGAATGGCAGCCAAAAACAAACTCATTCTACAAGAAATAACGGAAGCGGATAAGGCTACAAATAGACGAGTGGAAATTGTGGTGTTGAAGAAGTAATTGGGGATTCGGGATTCGGGAATATTTGTCATTCCGACGAAGGAAGAATCTACTGTGTTTCACTGTTTATTCGTAGATTTCTCGTTCCTCGAAATGACAAAAGTATTATGTCTTCACTACATATATTCGGCATTTGTCATTCCAAACCACACCAACCATTAACAATTAATTACCTAGAAATACTCACTCATATTTTCGCTCCACTTCCAAAAACCATCTGAACGATTCTTTTCAACATAGTTTATAGGAACCATGGTTTCAGTATTACTATTATATTGAAAGTATTTTTCTATCTTCATCTCTTTTAAAATAAAGCTACTATCAGAAATTGCTTCAACCACAAAAAAGTTCATTAATTTTTTACTTTTAATAGTATAATAAGTAAGACCATTCAGATAGACTATTCTTGTATGAAATTCTTCTGGATTGCACCCATCTTGATATACTAATATCGTATCATTAATTGCTATTGGAAAACTAGCTCCGCAGCCAAAATCAAAGCTTCCTGTATTCAACTTTCTCTTTGTTTTGATATGAGTTATCACATCACTTTCATATAGTGTTCCATTATTATTAATGATTAGCTCGGACTGTTGTGAAACCAAACTTTTCCTTTTAACCAAAGGACTTATTTCTGAAATACACAAATCATCATACACTGTTCCTTGTTTTATTTTGGTAACTTTAAATATCATCCACTTTACTTTTTGCTGCGGAAATTTAAAGCTTTGAAATTTCATTGTAGGAGAACATTTGAAATGATATTTTTTGTGGTTGGGCAATAGTATTTCAAATTCTTCTACACTACTGTTCTTATTATACAAACTATCATTTTTAGCATAGCCATTTATTAAACTAATGCCATCAATATTTTGCTCAGTATCAAAATTAAATAGTAAGCCAATTACATCTTTCACTCTCGATTTTGACTTTTCGAAAACCCAAGCTGTTTGTGGATCTTCGTCAATTGCATTGCCCACTGAATACTGCTTATATGCTTCAGCTAAACTTATCGGGAATTCGGAGCTAACTACTTGCACTATTCCACGCTTCGCATACGGATTCAAAGCATCTGCATACAGTATACAAACTTGTATGCTCAACAACAATGTATATAATATCTTTCTTTTCATTTCTCTGAATCCAAAATCCTGATTTCTTTTCCTCTAATTTGTATTATATGCTCCATTGTTCTTCTGGCGATTGACTTTAATCAAATTGATGCCTCAGCCACATCGTAAATCGTAAATCCCCTGCCGACTAGTCTTGCTACTTTATACTATATACTTTATACTATATACTTTATACTATTGAAGCCATCTGATAAGCATTCCATCCATATAGTAAACCTACTGCACCCAATGTTAGCATTATAATAAAAAACGTCCATCGTAATTTTCCATTTTTCAAAACGAGAGATACCGCTCCCATTACCAAACTTATCTGCATAAACAGTCCGGATAAATCAAATACATCGCCTGCACTTCCCAACTTATCAGCTTTTTCGGTCCACTCTTCGGCTCCTATAATATTTCCTTTTTTACCCTCTTTTTCTTGCACCCATTCTGCTTCAGGAATTTTAGCCGAACCTTTGAGTATTTCATTTTTCTCTTTCTTATATTTTTCCAATTTCTTTTCCAGTTTGGTTTCAAAAGTTTTCATGTCTTCTACTTCTGCATTTTTTACCACACCACCTTCTACCAATGTTTTCACCAAATCGTGCTGAGCTTCTACAGAAGTTTCTTTAATACTTTTACTCTGATACCACTGATATGCAGCCGATTTTTCGTTGATAGCAATAATCTCATCATCGCCATATTTGCCCGCACCCAAATCTATTACCGATAATAAGGTTGCAAGTATGGCCAAGGTAACGCCACACATAAGTTCGAATTTATTGCTGTTTTCTTCCATGGTTATATATGATAATGTTTGGGCAAAAGTAGTTCTATATAATATAATTGCAAACTCCTTAATAATTTGTTAAAAATGATTAACTGCAAAATCCTGAAGGGATGACATTTTCCTACAAAAGCAAGGAAACAAGAACCCGAACCCTGAAAGGGTGACATAATAATTCTACAGCTTTTAAAAATTAGCCGAATGGCCCCAAATCCTGAATCCCGAATCCCGAATCCCGAATCCAATATTACCTTTGCACCATGCAACAATTCATTCTCATTCTCGATTTCGGTTCACAATACACACAGCTTATCGCCCGTCGTTTGCGGGAGTTGAACATTTATACAGAGATTCATCCCTATAATAAAATACCACAAAATATAGAAAATTTAAAAGGTGTTATACTCTCGGGAAGTCCTTGCTCGGTGAACGATGAAGGTGCCCCCTATCCTGATTTGTCGGCGTATCTGGGAAAAATTCCTTTACTAGGAATTTGTTATGGAGCACAGATGCTAACGAAACAAATGGGCGGTGTTGTAGGTGCAAGTCATACCCGAGAATTTGGTCGTGCACATTTGCAAATTACGCAGGACAATGCACTGCTTGCCAATATTCCAAACGGCACACAAGTATGGATGAGCCATAGCGATACGGTGAAAGAAATTCCTGCTCATTTAACTTTGCTTGCCACTACCGATTCTATTCCTGTTGCTGCTTTTAAAATTGAGGGACAAGATACTTATGGTATACAATTTCATCCCGAGGTTTCGCACAGTACCGATGGCATGTTGATACTGAAAAACTTCGCCTACAATATATGTAACTGCACCGGCGATTGGACTCCCGAACATTTTGTAGATACTACCGTTGCCGACCTTAAAGAAAAGCTGGGCAACGACCGTGTAGTGCTAGGTTTATCGGGCGGTGTAGATTCATCGGTGGCGGCAGTATTATTACAAAAAGCCATAGCCGATAATTTATATTGTATATTTATTAATAATGGATTGCTACGCAAAAATGAGTTCGACAAAGTGCTCGACTCATACAAACACATGGGGCTAAATGTGAAAGGTGTCGATGCATCTGCACAGTTTATGGATGCCCTAAAAGGCATTAGCGAACCCGAAGCAAAACGCAAAGCAATAGGAAGAGTTTTTATAGAAGTATTCGATGCTGAAGCACAGCAAATTGAAAATGTGAAATGGCTTGCACAAGGCACTATATATCCCGATGTAATTGAATCAGTATCTATGGGCGGACCATCGGTTACTATTAAAAGCCACCACAATGTGGGTGGACTTCCTGATAAAATGAATCTTAAAATAGTAGAACCATTGCGTATGCTTTTTAAAGATGAAGTACGCCGTGTA
Source organism: Flavobacteriaceae bacterium (assembly GCA_025363675.1). Classification (GTDB taxonomy): domain Bacteria; phylum Bacteroidota; class Bacteroidia; order UKL13-3; family UKL13-3; genus CANJUD01. The sequence continues at coordinate 11,239 of JANYDJ010000108.1, forward strand.
GGTACTGCTTTGCAAATAGACAATAATATATTAAGCCGCCATCCTTTCCCCGGTCCAGGCCTTGCCATCCGTATCCTCGGCGATATCACTCCCGAAAAAGTAAGTATACTGCAAGAAGCCGATGATATATTTATTAGCGAACTAAAAGAATCGGGACTATATGATAAAGTATGGCAAGCAGGCGTAATGTTTTTACCCGTACAATCGGTAGGTGTAATGGGCGATGAGCGTACCTACCAACATGTGGTGTGCCTACGTGCCGTAACCTCGGTAGATGGAATGACCGCCGACTGGAGCCACCTCCCCTACGATTTTTTGGCAACGGTATCGAGCAAAATTATTAACCGCGTAAAAGGTATTAACCGTGTGGTATATGATATAAGCAGCAAGCCACCTGCTTGCCATACTTTATCATATAGTCCCGATTCTTTTAGTTCGCTAATAAATATATCATCGGCTTCTTGCAGTATACTTACTTTTTCGGGAGTGATATCGCCGAGGATACGGATGGCAAGGCCT
>JANYDJ010000144.1 GCA_025363675.1 Flavobacteriaceae bacterium
GAATAGCTATCAAATCCCGAAGGGATGACACTCTTCTACCCCAATGGAAAATGAGGCTGGAACCCCGAAGGGGTGACATTATAAATTTTGAGATATGAAATTTTAATCAGTACATTTGGAAAATAATTCTAAATATTTTAATCGAAATAAAAATATATATAAATGGAAACACCTCTACGAACCAAAGTTATTTTATCGGCAAACAGAGCTTTGTTGGGAGCTGTAACAACACACCTAAGAGCCGTTACCCTAGATTATAATAATGAGCTATTAATCCTCAGAGCCTATTTTGATAATGGAGCAACAGCAGATGATAAAGAATTAATCGATATAGCACTTACAGAGATTATAGCAGATTTATCGCAAGAGATAAAGCAGTTTATATATGAACCTGTAGATTCTTTTTATCCAACTAAAATGGACGTGCTTAAAGATTGGGTTTATAAAAGGGATGAGGGTTAATGTATATATTAATTGAAACCCATTGGTTTTGGAGTGTAAAATTTTAGGGATTACATTTGACAAATAATTTAACGTATATACTCGCATAATGTATGAGATTCTATAAATCGCCACTTACTATTATCTGTATATTTCTTTTTGCAATTGGAATAATATTAAACATTCGAATGTTTGTAATTGAGGCATGGCCAACCTATCTGTTTTTTACATTAATGGCTGTTGCATTATTGTTTATTTTCATTGATATGAAGATAAGAGGTTCTGAAAATATACTTTATCAAAATAAGATTATTATTCAATCAATTATATCCTCGGTATTATTAGCATTTACTTTATTTGTTATTTGAAACATGTTTATTAACTCACTTAAACCTTAGTGCTGCCAAAGGCGAAATCCTATTAATAATTAACGAAGGCAAAAGCATAAAAACGATACAAACTATTAAAGTGCCTATATTAATTCCAATGGCCAAAGTCCAATCGATTTGCACGGGTACATATTTCATATAATAACTTTCTTGGGGTAGGGTAATTAAATGTAGTTTTTGTTGGGCTATTATAAATGCAAAAGCTATCAGGTTTCCCCAAAACAATCCATATAATGCAAGCTTGCCGGCCAGCATCATAAACACTTGTGTTAGCGTAAAATTGCTGGCTCCAAAACTTTTGAAAGTACCTATCATGGCGGTGCGTTCTATCATTAAAACCAAGATAGATGTTATCATTGATATTACTGCAACGGCTAACATTAATGCCAAAACTATATATACATTTTGCCCCACCAAGTCGAGCCAGTCCATTAGTTCGGGGAAAGTTTCGCGGATACTTTCTGCATTCATATCGGGTGGCAGGGCTGTATGTATCGCTTCTGTTTTTGTTGGAATAAGTTTGGTATCTTTCAGCATCACTTCTATACCATCGGCTGAGTTGCTGTCTCGTTTATTTAGTTTTTGCAAAACCCAGATACCACACCAGGCAAAGGTTTTGTCGAAGTCTTCCAAGCCAGTTTCATAGATACCCACAATATTAAATTTTTTTCCTTTCAGTTCGCTGCCAACAAAATAAACACGCAAGGGGCTTCCTATTTTCAAACCCAGCCTTTGAGAAGTAGCAGTAGAAATTACCGCTTCGTTCATTTCGCGATTGTGTGTATTTACAAACCTGCCTTGTAGTATATGATTGCTTATAAAAGTAGTATCGAAACTACTGTCGATACCTTTGAAACGGATACCCTCAATCAGTTCGTCGGACTTAATAATACCGGGACTAAATATATAAGGTTGCACACTTTTAACGGCAGGGTCTTTGCGAATAAAATCAAAAACTTTGTCATCGTAGGCAACGTCATCGGGGTTTTCATTGTCAAGGTTTGAAACATGCGTAATTTGTACATGACCCGAAAAACCCATAAGCTTATCCTCAATCTCGTTACGGAAACCTTTAGCAATGCATACAGAAACCAACATGGCTGCTAGGCACATGGCTACCACCGCAGTTGCCATTTTTAATATGGATGCCGCTAGGGAATTGCCTCCGCCCGTTGTAAGTTTGCGGGCCACAAACCAAGGAAAATACATGTACGCTGCAAATCTACATCATAATACACAATCATTAAGTAAAGCTTGGTTGTTGTTGTTTTGTTTATTCGCTTTCAACTATATACAAGCTCAAACCCTTTGTGGTGCCGAGCGTACCGCAGAGTATTTCCCAAAACTAAAAGATAAAAAGGTAGGTGTAGTTGCCAACCAAACTTCGGTAATTGGTAAACACCATTTGGTTGATTCTCTTTTAAAAGCCAAAATTAATATTGTAAAAGTATTTGCTCCTGAGCATGGATTTAGAGGCGATGCAGAGGCCGGACATAAAATAAAACACGGCATCGACAAAAAAACAAAATTGCCCATTGTATCATTATATGGCGATCATCATAAACCCTCCGCAGAAGATTTGCAGGGAGTTGATATTATGGTTTTCGATATACAAGATGTGGGCTGCCGTTTTTATACTTACCTAAGCACACTACATTATGTAATGGAAGCTTGTGCCGAAAATAAAATTCCACTTATTATATTAGACCGACCCAATCCAAACGGATTTTATATAGATGGCCCAGTGCTCGATACTGCTTTCCGTTCCTTTGTGGGCATGCACCCCATACCTATTGTGCATGGCATGACCTTGGGCGAACTTGCAAAAATGATTAATGGAGAAAAGTGGTTGGCCAATGGAATAAAATGTAATATAGAAGTGATTCCTTGTTATAATTATAACCATGCCCATTATTACGAACCACCCATTCCTCCATCGCCAAATTTGCCTACTATAGAATCTATATATTTATATCCCAGTTTGTGTTTGTTTGAAGGCACCGATGTAAGCGTAGGACGTGGCACACACAAACCTTTTGAAATGGTAGGCAAGCCCGATTTTGAAAAAGGAACTGCCAAGTTCACTCCAAAAAGTATAAAAGGCGTGGCAGAAAATCCACCCTATAAAGGTTTAGAATGCAAAGGATTCGACCTCACTAATTTCAGCAGAAACTTTATATTAAATTCACGACATATATATCTTTATTGGCTTACTGGTTTTTATGAAATGAGCAAAGACACTTCCACATTTTTCAATCCCATGTTCGACAAACTTGTAGGCTCCGATTCCCTACGCAAGCAATTGATGGCACATAAAAGCGTAGAAGAAATATATAAAAGCTGGGAACCAGGATTAAGAAAATATATAATGATGCGTCAGCAGTATTTAATATATATTGATTAATACTGTCAGCGTAACACGATTCGTCGACTCAGCCAAGGCACCAGCATACGCTGAGTCGACGAATCATCAACCACACCATCAAACAACCAAGCACCCTCCAGTTTGCCTACCCTTCGATAAACTCAGGATGACAAACAAATGTTCTCACAAAAATTCTCGCGTCAGCCACTGACCACTGATTACTGTTTACTAATAAGCCACAAATGCAAAATGAGCATTGCCCGGTGTAATCATTAACACACACATATATACTTTCGGGTCTTTAAAAGCTTCTTTAAACTGTTTTTCGTTGGCGGTAGCCACCAATCCTTTTTCCATTAATTCTTCAACGGTAGTGGCATGTATACTCCAGTTTCTGCCAAACTCTTCCTTGTCGAATAACAACTCCCCCAACTGCAAAGTGTGCTGGTGTGCGGCAAATACAGGATATTTTGTATAACCACCATCTAGCATTTCCAAAGCCACCTCTTTCAGCTGGGATTTAAAAAATTGTATATCTTTATTAAGTGTGTCGAGCAGAAATTGGAGATCGCTGTTTTCCATGGGGCAAAGGTAAATATATTTTTACTTATATAATAGTTTGGCCTGGCCTATATTTTTTTAACAACAAAAATACAATGATTACCTATTCACCACTTCAATACTTGTAACAGGATGTATTTCCCAAGCAGTCGCTCTCCAGTTACGGTTGCGGCCTGGCTTGGTGTTCTCGGCCTCATCAGCATGCTCTTGGTCAAACAATAACCATCCTGTTACCTTTACCCACCTGCCTAAAAACTGATCTCGTAAATTGCGGGTACTCCAATTTATATTTTGTGTCTCCATTTGCTTGCGAATACGGGGCGTTACTTCTACTACCATTCTTTTGGTTTTCCCTTCGTGCATTGGGTCAAGCACTATTTCTATATGC
>JANYDJ010000155.1 GCA_025363675.1 Flavobacteriaceae bacterium
GAGTCGAAGGGTCGGTCACACTTGCAGCCCCGATTATTATACAATACTTTTGCCGCCAATAAATGGGAGAATGCACCACGTTGATACTATTATAATAGGAATGGGACTTGCCGGATGTACGATGTACTGGAGTTTGAAAAATGCTGGTTTCAAATGTGTGTGTGTGGATTCCAATCTGCAAAATACTTCCAGCAAAGTGGCGGCAGGTATGTTCAATCCAATTGTGGGGAAACGATTCACCACTGCTCCCAATGCTGCAGAATTATTTAGTTCAGCAAAGAAATATTATAACAAAATTGAGCAACTTATTCAACAAAAAATATATTTCGAACTCCCTTTGTATATGCCTTTTCAAAATGTAGCACACCAAAACGATTGGAGTTTGAAAATGCCGCAACTGAAAGAATGGATTCATGACGATTCAGATTTGGAGAAAATACTTCTAGCCAATTACCAAAGTGAGTTTGGTGGATTTTTGGTAAACAAAACGGGCTATGTAAACAGCAATTTATATGTGAATGCTACTTTAGATTTTTGTAAAAAGAATGATGAATTATTGATTGAAAATGTAGATTATGCACAGCTAAATATCGAGGATAAAACATATCATAATTATCAGGCAAAATATATCATATTTTGTGAAGGTACAAATGTGGTAAGTAATCCATTTATAAAACAAAAATTCTTAAACCTAGCCAAAGGTCAATTGGTTTGTGGGCGAATTTCTTCAGCATTGCCACAAATTATATACAATGGCAAAATATATATAATACCCACAACTGAAAATGAATTTATTTGCGGAGCTACTTACGAGTGGGATTATATAAACAATGAACCTGATGAGTTTGGCAAAAATTATTTAATTAATGAGCTAAATAAAGTTGTAAAATTCGATTATACTATTACCGATCATAAAGCGGCAGTTAGGCCCACAGTTATTGACAGAAAACCCATAGTGGGAAATATTGATTCAGCACATAAAGATATATATATATTAAATGGATTGGGAACGAAAGGGGTAGTTTTAGCTCCCTATCTTGCAAATTTAATTACAGAAAACATCACTAACAATTTAGAAATCCCCCGCGAATTTTCTATAACCCGATTTAAAAACTGATGAAATTATTAAAGCCCAGTATACATATTTTGCATTTGCACTTTATTGTATTTTTATGGGGCTTTACGGGCATCTTAGGCAAGTTGCTCAATAATCTTAATACCTTCCAATTGGTATGGTACAGGGTGGTAATTGCTTGTACTGTTTTGTTGGGAATTATATTATATAGAAAAATTAATTTTGAAGTTACGAGACAAATATTTTTCAAAGTTTTTCTAACAGGTTTTATTGTTTTTCTGCATTGGTTATGTTTTTATGGAGCGGTAAAAGTGTCCAATGTTTCAGTAGCTTTGGCAAGTTTTTCATGTACTTCTTTATTCACTGGAATTTTTGAACCACTTATACTAAAAAGAAAACTCGATCCCAAAGAAATTATATTAGGAGCCATTGTTATTGCTATTATGGCATTTATATTTAATGCAGAAACAAAGTATATAAATGGAATGCTTTTGGGTATAGGAGCCGCAGCTACAGCATCATTGTTTACTGTTATAAATTCTACTTTTTCAAATAAAGTAAACGCCTATTATATAAGTTTTATCGAGTTATTCTCCGTACTATTTTTCGCAACTATATATTTACTATTTTTCGATATTTCACATTTCCCTAATTTTAATTTGCAGGGTTATGATATTCTTTGGATTGCCATACTGGGTGTGCTTTGCACGGTATATCCTTTTGTAGCCACTATTAATTTAATGAAACATATATCGCCATTTACGCTAAGCCTTACTGTAAATTTAGAACCCGTTTATGCTATACTTTTTGCATTCCTACTTTTTAAAGAATATGAATTATTGTCAGTCAGTTTCTTTATCGGAACAGCGTTGTTGATTGCGGTGGTGTTGGCGTATCCGGTTTTGAAGAAAGGAATAAGGAATAAGGGGTAAGGAGTAAGTGGTAAGGAGTAAGGAGTAAGGAGTAAGGAGTAAGTGGCTGACGCCGTATGGTACTTATCCCTTACTCCTTATTCCTTACCCCTACTTAATCTAAGCCAAAGCCTTTCCGGTTGTATATCTGGCCAGTTGCTCATCCATTCTAGGCTGCGTACTTCAAACAATTCGAGTATATTATTTCTCCACCTAAAACTATAATACTTTCCGCCGGGTTCATTTTTTACGGGACTAAAATATACCAAATCCATTTCGTCGCAAAACCTGCGGCAATTACCGGCTAAGCAAATTTCGAAATGCTCGTAAGGAGGTAAATTTTCTATAGTTCCTTCTTTGGTGAAAGTGATATCTTTTTTATAATTGATACCTGTATGGTTTTCTATAATATGATAGTTGCCCGCCAATAATATATCATTTGCAATTTTGCGTGTAGCTGTCTGATAGCCCGAGCTAGTTGGTTTTTCCAGATAACTTGTATCGCAGCGGGCAAATTTTATTTGGTAATCTGTACCGCTAAAGTATAGTGTTGTACCCTTGTTTTTTATTTGGATATTGGAATCGTGCTTGGTGGTATATCGCAGGTTTATATTGGGGTGGTCGTAATACCACGAAGCAAGGAAGGGGTCGGCCTCGCCCTCAAACGACCATGCTTTTTGAAGTGAGTCGGAGATAAATAATTCGAGGCAGCCATGGGTTTTTATAAATTTTGCGGTGCGATACAACCTCAAACTGTCCACCCAGTCTTGATTCACCCATAAACCACTGAAACTATATTTGGGCAATTTGTTTGCAGTCTTTATCTGTGGGCTATTGCCACACATTACTATAAAAAATAGTAATGGTAAACAAATTGTGAATTTTGTATAATATTTCATTCAGTTTGCAAACAAAGTCTATAGTTTTCATAAATCAAATATAGTGGGAGTTTTGTGGATATTATAGTGCGAACTACAATTAACTTTGCCCATCAAATTAAACACATGAAATATAAACCCACTTTTATTCTAGTGTTTGCAATATTTATAGCAAACACAGCCTTCTGCCAAAAACAATATACTATTGGCTTTTATAATGTAGAGAATCTTTTTGATACGATACATGATAAGGGAAAAACCGATGCAGAGTTTTTGCCCCAAGGAAAAAACAATTGGAATGGCGAAAAATATTTTAATAAACTGCAACATCTTTCCAAGGTTATCAGCGAGCTTGGTAGCGATGATGGACCCGATGTGCTGGGCTTATGCGAAATAGAGAACCGCAGGGTATTGAATGATTTGGTGAAAACCCCCTTGCTTCAAAAAAAGGGCTATGAAATTGTTCACTACGAATCGCCCGATGTACGTGGTATTGATGTGGCACTGCTCTACAAAAAAAGTATGTTCAACTTTGTGGACGCAAAAAAATACAAAGTAAAATTGCCTGATAAAAAACGCAGTGCCACCCGCGATATATTATTGGTACAGTTGGTAAATCATAAAAATGATACACTTGTATTTTTTGTCAATCATTTTCCAAGCAGGTTGGGCGGCACTGAAAAAAGCACCCCGAATCGCTGTAAGGCTGCATCCATCTTAAAATCAAAATTCGATTCTATTATCACGGCAAACTATCAAAGCAATATTGTGGTGATGGGAGATTTTAATGATGAACCCGAAGATTCTTCCATAAAATCGGTGCTTAAATGTAACTTTAATATGGGGCAAAGTAGTTATAATGAAATATACAATCCCATGCTCGATTTAAAAAGTAGGGGAGAAGGAACTATTGTATATAAGAAGAAATATGAATTGATAGACCAGTTTATGATGAGTAGCCATTTATTATTTCAAAACAACAAACTGCATTATGTGCCCAGCTCGGTTACCATTTTTAAACCTGAATATATACAAGAACAAAACCCAAAGTACAAGGGCGAACCTTTTAGAACCCAGGCAGGGCAAAAATATTTGAACGGATACTCCGATCATTTCCCTATTTATATGAAAATTGCCTATTAGCATTTACTTTTTTTTAACCAAAGAAATAAACCTGCTTTACTGATTTACGAATACTAAAAAAATAAATTATGCGTATAAAATATATCATATACATTTTTATCTTAATGCAAGCAAATGCTTATGCACAAGAAGCCAGAAAAATTACAGTTTCTAGTGCTGTTACCAAAGTTTCATTGTTTGTGCAAGGAGCACAAGTAACGCGTGAAGCTGATATTACTGTGGAAGCTGGAACATGGCAATATATGTTCGAAAAACTATCACCATTTGTTGATGATAACAGTGTGCAGATTGGCGGTACACAAGGTGTTGCACTACTTAATGTATTTAAACAAATGGATTATTTGAATAGTGCCACCGAGAAAAAAGAAAACCATTTACAAGATTCTATTTACAAAATAAAATATGAGATTGCAGTTTGCAAAAACAGGATTTATGCATGGAAAGAAGAAATAAAACTAATTACTAAAAATAATAAAGTAGTACAAGATAAAGCCAATGATGGGGTATCGCAACTAGAGGAATTGGAAGATTATTATAATAAAAAATTGCCTCCTTTATATGATGATATTTTAAGACAGAACCTTCTTATTAAGGCCTTGAACCAGCGGATTGAAAAGTTCTACAAACAAAACAGAACAGAAGGCAATGCCAGCTCTATGGGAAGCAAACAAATTATTGCAGTAATAAAATCGGATGTAAAGAAAAAAATAAAAATATCGCTCACCTACTATGTAAGCCAATGTGGCTGGACTCCTATATATGATGTGGTATTTGAAGAAGTGAACAAACCTTTAAAATTAGTATATAAAGCCAGTGCATGGCAAAATACTTTAGAAGATTGGGGCTATATACCTTTAAAAATTACAACGGGAAATCCCAATATGAATGGGGTAAAACCAGTATTATATAAAAACCAAGCAGGCATAGTGGGAGCAATGACGATGGATGAAGTATCGCAACCAGTGGGTGGTTCTTATGGTTATGCTTATGATGCGAATGCGGGAGCTCCGGCACCGGTTGCTGCTTACGAACAAAAGGCAGATAAAAGATTGTTGGAAGATGAAGAAAGAGACCAAGCCGTAGGGAGAATAAGAAAAGCAGAAGATAATAAAGAACAAGATGATTCTGATGGAGAGAATGATGGAAAGTATGCTAAAGGGAAAAAGAATATACGCGATGAGGTTGCCAAGGAACAATCAGAGGGAAATGATATAAGTGTTTCAAGAAATGGTTTGGTTGCCAATGCAACTACGCCGCTAAACTATCAATGGAACTTTAGTAGTAATAATACTAAACCGCAAAGTTTTGCTACTGGAGCAACGACAGGGCTTTATGGTACCTTTACAGTATCAAATCTTAATGCATCTGCAACTTCTAATCCATTGCGTATAGAATTTACCACTGATAAAAACTATACTTTTAAAACGGGCGAACCTGCTCAACTAATAGCCTTGCGAAATTATGAAATAACACCAGAATATAAACTTATTACAGTACCCAAATTAGAAAAAGCGGTGTTCCTTACCGCGGTATTCGAACCCAAAGAAGAAATTGCACAGCTTACTGCATCGGCCAATATATATACTGCCGGCGATTTTGTGGGAACATCATATTTGCAAGTTAATGAACATGATACTTTAGAAGTGTCTTTAGGTCGTGATAAAAGTATGATAGTGGAACGCAAAAAGTTGAAGAATTTTAGCAAACGTTCATTTACAGGCAGTACAAAAATTGATGAATCAATATATGAAATTTCTGTTCGCAATTTAAAAGGTACTGATATTAAAATAACAGTAGAAGACCAGATACCCCTAAGCAATACCAGCGATATAAAAGTAGAATTAACTGACCAAGGCAATGCCGTATATGATGAAGAAACGGGCAAACTTACCTGGAAAATTGATTTGAAAGCAGGTGAAAGTACCAAGTTAAAATTTGCTTATAAAATCTCTTATCCTAAAAAACAAAAATAAAACAATTTACGATGTACGATTTACGATGTGCTGACGCCCGCTTATATATGCCCGTGGTTGTGTCTTTTGACCAACCACTCCACCTCTCACTATCACAATCGTAATTAAAATAATAAGAATATGAAAAAATTAAATATAATACTTTTTCTAATATTAGGTGCTTCTCAAATAAAAGCTGATGAAGGTACGCATCTGAAATCAAAAATCACGAATGCTACGGTTTATATAAGCGGTGCATTGGTAACCCGCCAATGTGAACTAAATTTGGAGAAAGGCGAAAACTATTTTATTATAGAAAACTTGCCTGTGAGTATGAATGATGGGAGTTTGCAATTAAAAGGTTTGGGATCGATACAAGTACTCTCGATGGCGGTTAAACAAAATTACTTGAACAGTGGTGAGGACAAACCCAAACGCCTGAATGAAATGGCAGACTCTATTGATTATTTTCAGTTATTGATTGACCAGTTGAACAATCAAAAAAAGGTACTGAACGAGGATTTGAATTTGCTGTTGAACAATAGACATATTACTGAAAAAGGTACGGATGTGGCAACATTGGAAGAATTAAATGCACTATATAAAAAACGTATATATACTATTAAAGACGATTTGTTAAAAGTAGACATGCAAAGGAAAAAATTTCAAGAAAAGCAAAAAATTATACAACGCCAGGCTGACCACATGATAAATGATTATGGCACCGCACAAAAAGAAGTACATATAAAACTACATGCCGATGCCAAGAAAATTTTAAAATTAAATTTGGTATATTTGGTATATGGCGTAAGCTGGTACTCAAGCTACGATGTGCGTGTGAAGGATTTGAAAAGCCCGATGCAGCTTACTTATAAAGCAAATATTACACAGACAACGGGTGAAGATTGGGACAATGTACTTTTAAAAATTTCAAACGGCAATCCTACATTGGGCAATTCACGTCCGGTATTAAATCCAGTATATGCAGCGTACGGTTATCGCCAGGATTATGGAAATAGTGGAGGTGAAAAATTGGCCGAAAAAGATAATTATATGTCTGCAACAATTAGTAATACATTACAAACTAAGAAGGCTTTCAAGCTATCTACCGAAGGTATGGTAATGAGCAATAATGCTTTTAATATAGAATTTAATATAGCAATTCCCTATACCATTATGGCAGATGGCAAGGTAAATACTGTGGATGCACAGGTATTCGAAATGCCCGCAGTATATGAGCTATCTGCTGTGCCAAAACTTGACCAACAAACTTATTTAATTGGAAGAATAAGCGGTAACGACGAATTGGGGCAATTAAATGGGAGAGCTAATGTATATTTTGATGGAACTTTTGTAGGACAAAGTGATGTGAGCAGTGATGAAAACGATACTTTAAATATATCATTGGGCGTAGATAAAAGTATATTGGTTGAAAGAAAAAAAGTACGCGAAAGTTGCAAGAAAGCTTTCTTAGGTTCTACCAAAAAAGAAACCAATGCTTTTGAGATAAGTGCACGAAATACCAAAAATGTGGCACAGGATATTATTATAGAAGATAACATACCAGTATCTACTGACAAGCAAGTAGAAATTGATTTGGAACAAAGCAGTGGGGCAACTGTAAATACTGACGAAGGCAAGCTCACTTGGCATTTCACCCTACAGCCCGGCGAAATCAAAAAACTGAAAGTAATCTATATCGTAAAATCGCCGAAGAGTAAACAGATATATTATAATAAGGATTAATAAGGAGTAAGGAGTTAGGAATAAGGAGTAAGGGCTATATGGCGTCAGCTCCTTACCCCTTACCCCTTACTCCTTGATTCTAAAATGAGCCTCTATCTCCACATCCCCTTCTGCCGGCAACGATGCCATTATTGCGATTTTTATTTTGTGACGAATAATAAGTTGCAGCACGAATTTACGAAAAGTATAATAGCAGAATTAGAAAGTAGGAAAAACGAATTAGATATTTCCAAACCTATACAATCTATATATTTCGGTGGTGGAACTCCCTCATTATTGGAGACCAAATATCTAGAGCAAATTTTCGAGAAAATATATAGTATATATCAAGTTTCGAGCGATGCAGAAATTACTTTGGAAGCCAATCCTGATGATATAGATTTGCAGAAGTTGAAAGTGTTGAAGTCTATGCCTATCAACAGATTGAGTGTGGGTATTCAATCGTTTTTTGAGGAAGATTTGA